>DASVBQ010000122.1:0-15794 GCA_036375795.1 Actinomycetes bacterium | reverse complement strand
CGCCGACTGGTTCATGACCGTGCCGAGCGTCACGTAGACGGAGTCGGCGTGCAGCAGCGCAGCAAGCTCCCGCGGAGGCTCATCGTCCCGCGCGATCTCCCCGGCCGAGGGTCGCAGCGGCCTGATCTCGCTCCACGGCATCGGGCCTGTCCCCCGCAGGCCAGGCGGGCATATGTCGAGGTACGGCGAAGCGAACACGGCAGCCACCGGATCCACCACCCCGCTGTGGGCGAGCGCCGTCCCGATCGCGGATGCGAAGTCGTCGGCGCCAGGAATCATCGGGCCGTAGCCGTGAGTGGCGTGCGGGATGCCGTTCACCTCCGCGGCCGCCGCCGAGCCGAGCTCCATCATGTCGTGGACGACGAGACCGGGTCGCCATGTCTCGAGCAGATCGCCCACGTCCCGTGCACGGTCGACGGCACCGGCCCCGAAGAAATGCCGGGCCGCGAACCCGTCCTGTTCCTCAGGGGGCAGCTCGCTGATCACCACGTCGTTCGGCAGGCGTGCGTACGACTCCGCCATCGTCACGCCCGAACGATGCGCCGTGACGCCGAACCGACCGATGACGTCCGACATGTCCGAGCCGGACGACACCACGACGTCATGACCTGCGCGCTGGGCGGCCCGGATCAACGGAACCATCGGCAGCAGGTGGCCGTACGCAGGCCAGGATGCGAAGAGGATTCGCATGGGCAGTCCTCGATGGTTGACCGAGAAATGGAACCGACGGCTACCGCTCCCACTGGATCATCAGGGCAGGGGGCGGTACTTCTTGAGTATGCGGTCGCCGGCTCCGGTTCTCGCCGTGACCATGGGCGCAAGCCCCTCCACGGTCGTGTCCGTCGATGCGGCAGGCAGTGTCACGCATTGGGTTGCGGACGTGCCCGCCTCGCTCCGGCGCCTGTCCGGCCCGGTCGCGGCGCCGGCGTCGGTCGCCGCCACCGAGGACGCCGCCTTCGTCCTGTGGCGGGACGACCAGGGTCAGCCTCGGCTCGAGATCGTGCCCGAGCGCCCTGACGTGGAGGCTCGACGAGTACGTCTGGTGGCCCCGGCACCCGTGGAGGCGCTGGCGTTGTCGCCGTCCGGTTCGCTCGCCGTCCTTGCCTGTGACGACGGACAGCTGCACTGCCTGGACGTCTTGACAGGCAGGCTCGAGTGGTCGACCGCCACGCCGACCGTGAACGCGCACGGCCTCGCGGTGGCAGGTGACGCCAGACGTGCCGTGATCGCGTTCGCGGACGGGAGCGTGCGCGCATTCGACCGCGAGACGGCGGCCTGGCAGGTCGTGCACGAGGGACTGCCGATTCAGGCAGTGGCGATCTCACCCGACGGCGAGACGGTCTTGATCGTCGATGCTCGCGGGAACGTCATTCGCCGCGATGGGTTCGGCGAGCCACCGTACGTCGTCATGACCCTCGACGCAGTGGCCGACGCGATGGCAGTCGGCCCAACCGGAGACTGGGCCGCCATCGCCCTGCGCGACGGTCGGCTGGACGTCCATCGCGTCTCGGGCGAGCAGCCGATCGACGAGGACGTGCGATTCACCGTCTACCGGCCGAAGGTCATCCAGCCCGACCGTTGGGCATCGCTGCTGGTCTTCGCGCACAAGACCGACCTCGTCGTGGATCCGGTCCGTGGACCGGTCGACCCGACGGAGGAGGTGCAGGCGCGTGCCCGCTCCCACTTCGGCCAGGAACCGGTGTCGTCCGTCGCGGAGGACTCGGGCCTCGGGCTGGCGCTCGGGTCGACCATCCGCATCGTTCCCGACTTCCCCGGCATTCGCTGCAACCCCGAGTCCGCCGAGCTGCGCTGGTTCGAGGCGATCCATGAGACGCAGTTCCGGCTGCTCGCCGGCTCGGAGCTCGCCGGCACCCGCGTCCGCGGAGCAGTCCGTGTCTGGTGCGGCTCTCTGATCGTGGCCGAGCTGGCCGTCAACCTCGCCGTGGCGACACCCCACGCGGAGGCCGACCAGACACCGGCGGTCGACTCGCTGACCCGATACCGGAAGATCTTCCCGTCGTACTCGCACGCGGACCGGTCGATCGTGGCCGGCTTCCAGACTGCCGCTCGCGCGCTCGGCGACGAGTTCCTGCAGGACGTCCTGACCCTGCGCGCCGGCGAGGACTGGAGCGCGCGCCTTCTCGAGCTGATCGAGTCCGCGGACGTGTTCCAGCTGTTCTGGTCGCGCAACTCGATGCGATCGGAATACTGCCGGGCCGAGTGGGAGCACGCGCTTTCCCTGCACCGGCCGCTCTTCATCCGGCCGGTCTACTGGGAGGACCCCCTTCCCGAGGAGCCGCAGCTCGACCTGCCGCCGAGCGGGCTGCGGGCGCTGCACTTCGTCAGGGTGCCGGTCGCTCGGCCCCCGGCGCCGGTCGTCGCGTACGTCGTGTGCTCGGTCTGTGGCCAGCAGAACGCACGCACGGAGGCGTTCTGTCTCTCATGCGGGTCGTTCCTGGAATGGTCGGCCGCCCACGTCCCGACACCGTCCGGGGCCGCACCAGCGCCATCCGCTCCGGCTCCGCCCCAATCCGAAGCCGCCACGACACCACCGCCTGCGGCACCTCGCCTTGAGCGTCCGCGGGCACCGTCGTCGGCCACCAGACCGAGGACCCCGCTGCCCGGGCAGACGCGCTGCCCCCAATGCGGCGAACCGAACGACGCCATCCGGCGCTTCTGCCGCCGCTGCGGCGGATCCCTGGACTCACAATCGAAGGCCGGCAGCGACAGCGCAGCGCCCACGGCGGGTGAGCCGGCGCAACGCAGTGCTCGTGGCCGGACTGTCCCGATTGCGGTGGCGCTCCTGGTCGCACTCGTCGCCGCGCTCGTCGTGGCGTGGGTGGTCTCGCGCTAGCGAGTGGTTCAGGTCACCGTCGCGACGACGACTCGGGCACTCCGCCGGCCGAGCGGGTCGCACACCTCGACCAGGTAGTCCGTGCCGGTCGGCACGCCGGTCGTCGTGTCCTCGACGAGGTAGCTGCCGTCCGGCTGCCGCTTCGGGCCGGCGCGGTACGACCCGACCGGCCCGGACGGGACCGACGAGCCGGACGGCGTGCGGCGGTAGACGTCGAATAGGTAGTCGCCCTCCGGCCCGGCGTCCAGCGGCTCGCTGTGCGCGAACGACACCGCCAGGCCGGTGGCAGAAGACGTCACCGACCCAGCGGTCGCCGCCGGCGGCGGCCCGGTCGGCACCACCTTCCACGACGCGGGCGTGCTCGCCGTGCTCCACAGCCCCGGCACCGTGCTGCCCGGCTCCGGCGCGCCCTGCACCTCGACCCGCCACGAGTACGTCGACCACGGCGCGAGCCGTAACGAACCGTCCCACGGCGTCGCCCCGGTGTCGGTGAGCACCGCCGGCCACGCCACCGGCGTCACCGTCGCGACCACCGGCATCGCCAACGGGTCCGCCGCGCTCACCCGGCTTCGGCGCAGCCGCAACGCGACCGGCGCGGTCTGCCCCTTCGGCACCGTCACCGTCAGCCGCACACCGGAACCGCTCGGGTCGGCCGAGGCAGTGAGCAGCGGCTGCGGCGGCGCCGGGCTGTTCGGGATGCCCCGCACCAGCAGCGTCGAGGTCGCGAAGTCCGCCTCTCCCCCGAGCTCCAACAGCGGCGACGCGCTCAGCACCGTCACCGGAACCACCTTGAGGAAGACCAGCACCCGCAGCGACCCGGACACCTCGTGCTCGAAGGTCATCGGCCCGGATGCCGTGGCCAGCAGCGGCGTCACCGTCACCAGCTCGAAGCAGGTCCGGTCGAACAGCGTCGCGTTGCTGCGGAACACCGCCGCTCGGTCCGGCGCCGTTGTCACCGAGGACAACGCGGACAGCACCGACGCGCCGGACCCGCCCAGGGTCGAGAGCCGCCGGCGCAGCGTGGTCTCGTCGCTGACGTACACCCGATAGGCCTGGCCGGCAGTCGCGGTCCAGCTCAGCCGCACCCGGCTGCGGCCCAGCGCGTCCGGCCGCGCCGCGTACTCCAGGGTGTTCGGCAGCACCAACGGCGCCGGCGCGCGCGGGTCGACGGCCACCGCCGCGGCCGGCGGGGACTGCGCCGACAGCCGGCCCGCGGTGTCCCGCCACCGCGCCGTCGCCGACAGCGTGCGGCGCTGCCCCACGCCGAGGGGCGGCACCGGGATCGAGACCAACAGGGGCGCCGCGTCGGTGCCGGACGGTGCCGGCCCGCGCACCGCCGCGACGCCCCCCGTGACCGGCGACGGCCCGCCCACCGACGCCGTGACGATCAACTGGTCCAAAGGGAGCCCGCCCGGGGGCAGGTCCGGGTCGCGCGGCTGCATGCAGCGCACCTCGAGGCGGCCGCTTCCCCCGGGCGCCGGCGGGTCGACGTACGCCGCCTCGAGGACCGGCACCGGCACCGGCGGGCGCGCGCCCGCGCCGACCGTCACGGTCGCCCACGGGCTCCACCGGCCGAACCAGTCGGCCTGCGCGAGGCGGTAGTCGGTGGCGTCCTCGGGCGCCCCCCGGTCGTGCACCTCGCCCTGTCCCGCCTCGGAGGCTGCAGGTGACGGGCCGACCTCGGCGAGCACGCCGGGGACCACGGCCACCGCCCGGTCCGGCGCCGACTGCCCGGGGAACAGGTCGGGCAGCCGCGGGTTCAGCCCCACCACGCCCGGCGTCTCGCGAGCGACCGCGACCCCGGCCGCCGGGACGAGACCCGAGAGCGGCAGCACCACGTGCCGGCGGGCCGAGGGCGGTACCTCCGGCACCCAGCCGAGGTCCTCCGGCGCGCCCACGGCCGGGCGCGGCACCGGCGCCGGCGCCCGGCCGCGGACCACCGCGGCCACCGTCCAGAGGTCCAGGAACTGCCCCTCCTGCAGCTCCTTGACCAGCCCCGGAAGCGGCAGCGGGAAGTCGGCCGGGTCGGAGCCGGCCGGGGTGAGCAGCGGGGTCAGCAGCTCGGTCGCCGAGGCGTGCAGGGTCCAGCCGCCGCGCACGACGTAGACGACCAGCTCGCCGGGGTCGCCCGGCGGGTCGTCGTCGAGCTCGACCAGGCCGAGCATCCGCCCGCAGCCCGGGTCGATCGCGCCCTGCAGTGCGCCGGCCAGCGGCGGCACCTGCAGGGTGGCGGTCGCGACGGCCGTGCCGGTCAGCGCCTGCGGGGCGAGCATCAGCTCCGCCGGCGCCGCGCCGGTGTCGTCGACGACGGCGAGCACCATCTCCTCCAGCCGCTCGGCCCAGAGCAGCTTGACCCGCTCCCACTCGTCCGACGGCGACGCCGGGTCGCAGGTCGCCGGGTCCGGCGCGTCGGGGTCGTCGTGCAGCCCGAGCAGCTGCGGCGCGCCGCGCAGCACCCGGTCCTCGGCCCGCACCCACGCGTCGTGCAGGCCCTCGTAGCGCGCGCCCCGCTCGATCGGCAGGGCGAGCAGCCGCCACGGCTCACGGCTCGGCTCGAGCTTGAGGTCGCGGGCCCGCAGCACCCGGATGCCGGTGACCCGGCCGGCGCCGGTGACGACGACGCGGTCCATGCCGGTGGCGCACAGCTGGTACGGCGCGGCGGTGGCGCTGGCGACGACCGCCGGGCCGAGCACCCCGGAGACCACGGCGTCGGCGCGTACCCCGCCCTTCGGCAGCGGGAACGGCTGACGCCGCGGCGGGAACGGCTGACGCCACGGCGGCAGCGCCTTCGAGCGGACCGTCAGGTCGCGCCAGGTGTCGTAGTAGTCGCGCACCGGCCGGGCCCTCTCGACCAGCACCTCGGCGTAGACCACCGGGTTGCCCGGCGACGACGGGAGCCAGGCCGTCGCCGGGCTGGCCGGGCCCAGGTCGAAGGGCGCGGTGAGAACCTCGCCGTCGGCCCCGGTCCACACCACGCCGGTGGACCGGCCGACCCGCCCGGCGTGGCCGATCACCACCCGGTCGACCATCAGCGGCGCAACGGGCAGCCCGATCCGCAGACCGGGCAGCACCCGCAGGTGCACGCCCGGCTGCAGGTGCGGGTCGCCCGACGTCTCGATCGCCGCGGCGGTCAGCGCCCACGTCTGCGCCAGCGTGCTCACGGCAGCTCCCTCCGAACCGTCCGCGGCCCGCCGAGCAGCTGCGCGCCACCCGTCGCGGTGAGCCCGCGCAGCGAGTCGGCCAGCCGCACGGTCAGCGCGTCGGCCGCCGCGGGCACCGCCGGCGCCGACGGCGCGAGCAGGACGCGCGTCCCGTTGCCGGTGCTGCGCACCACGCCGAGCGCGGTGGCCCCGACCGTGCCGCTCACCGTCACCCGGCCGGGCCGCGCGATCGGCTCGGGCGCCTCGAGCAGCACCCCGCCCAGCGCCCAGCTCGTCCGGCCGGTCGTCGGGTCCGGCGGCACCCACAGCGTGGTGGTCCGCGGGGTCGGCGACAGCGGCCACGGGTCCAGCCCGATCGCGGCGAGCGCGGCGTCGAAGGCCGCGTCGTCCGCGGCGGCGGCGGGCAGCGCGGGCCACTGCCGGTCGAGCAGCACGTCGTCGGGGGTGACCGCGGTCGGCGCCCCGGCAGGCAGCCCGAGCGCGACGAGGACGTCCCGCACGTCGCGGTAGCGGGAGGTGCGGAAGTGCCAGCGGCGGATCACCACGTCGGCGCCGCTGCCGCGTGGGTCGGCCACCAGCAGCAGGTCGTAGGCACGCTCCGGCTCGAGGTCGGCGAGCACCTCGGCCGCCGTCCCGCCCAGGCTGGTCGGCGGCACGCACGGCGCGGCCGTCGTGGCGTCGACCACTGCAGCCTCCACCGGTAGCAACACGTCGTCGAGGACCCAGGCGACGACCGACACGAGGGTCACCAGGTCGGCGGGGTGCGAGCCCTCCGGCACGGTGCCGGTGTCGACGTCGGTCGGCCGCACCTCCACCCGCGCGTCGAAGCCGTATCGGTCGAGCAGTGCGGCGAGGTAGTCGACGGAGAACGTCACCCTGATCGGGTCGTCGAGCAGGTGCGGCAGCGGGCCGCTCGGCGCGGCCCCGGTGACGTAGCGGGCCAGGCCGCGCGGGTCGAAGCTCGCCTCGCCGATCAGGTCGACCGGCGGCGGCGGCGCCGGAAGCGTCGAAAGGCTCGCCGTGCGGAAGGTGAACGTGCTGGCCGTGCCGTTCTGCCAGCCGCTCGGGTCGGGCGTGCCCGGGCTGGCGCTCGACCCGGAGCGCTCCCACCGTTGCCACTGCCAGTCCACGGTGAGGCGGTACGTCGTCCCGGGAGCCAGCAGCGGCCGGGGAGGCGGGCTGGCGACGTACGTCACGGGCAGCACCACCTCCCCGGTCACTCCCGACGGCGGCGATGCCGTCGCCCGCACCGTCCCGGCCCCGCCAGTGGCGAACTGCGTCATCGCCGTCACCACGTCGAGACGGTGTTCCTCGGCCTCGCGCCGCTCGAGCGCCTCGAACCACCGCACCCCGCAGCTTCCGACCACCGTGACTCGACGCCCGGGCGCGGCCGCGATGCGGAACCCGGCCCATGGCCCGTCGTGCGGCGCGCGGTAGACCGCGGTCAGACAGCGCCGGCCGCCCTTGACGCCGGGCTCCCACGGCTCCTCGCGCCCGTCGGGCAGCAGGCCGACGACCTCGGGCGGACGGAGCCGGCGGTCCTGTCCCGGCTGCCACTCCAGCAGGTCGCCGGACTCCCCGGCCGGGTCGGCGCCGGGCAGGCAGACCTCGGCCAGGCCGCCCTCGCCGCGGGCGTAGACCTCGACGGCCACGATGCCGTCGGCGCGCAGGGTCAGCGTCGTCCCGCTGGCCGCACGCGCCGTGTCGACCGCGTTGCCGTTGGCGTCGAGAGCGGCCACCTCCCACTCCTGGTTGACCACCGCACGCACGGCGACCTCGTCGGCCGGGGCGGCCAGGTCGATCCGCAGCCCGCCGGAGGTGAGCAGCAGGGCCCACTGCCCGTCGCCGTCGAAGTCGACGGCCTGCAGCGCCCCGCCGGTGAGGTCGGTCACGACGACGCCCTCGTGGCGCAGCACGGTGCCGTCCTTCTCCGTACGCCGCGCCAGCTGCTCCTCGTCGACGTCGGCGAAGCTGACGCAGCCCAGCCGCGGCGGCGCCTGGCCCGGCTCCTTGCGAACGACCTGTACGGGACAGGCCTCGAGCACCAGCGTCGGTGCCTCGAGCTCGGGGTCGAACCGGCCGACCGCGCCGAGCGCCCCCAGGTCCTGACCGCCGCGCACGAGCGAGGCCAGCCGCCACCCGGCGGCCCGCGGCGGCCCGGAGGCCAGGCTCCACGGCAGGTCCAGCGCCGCGACGGCGCCCGGGCGCACGGCCACCCCCGCGCTGATGGCGACGGCGACGAGTGTCGACCACGGCCGGTCGCCGGGCTGCTCCAGCGTCAGCCGCGACGGAGGCAGCGCGGGGTCGGCCTCGGCCGGGTCCTCCGGCAGCACGGTCCGGCCGGCCCCGGCCGGGCGGCCGAGCTCCCCGACGAGGCAGACCGGGTCCGGGCGGGACACCGGCTCGCACACCTCGCCGACGAGCTGCCCCGGGTCGCCGGGCGACCCGTCGGGCTGGGTGAGCGGGAGCAGCCCGGTCCACGGTTCCCACGAGAGCAGGGCCAGGTCGCGTGGCTCGCTCTCGGATGCCGACAGCCACGGCGGCTTGGTCGAGGACCGCACGCCGGGCCACCACCACGCGGTCGGGAACTGCCCGGACGTCGGGGTCAGCGGCGGCCCGGACGTCGGCTCCAGGCGTACGCCGGTGATGCGGAACGCGTGCTTGACGTCGCGGGAGCCGCTCCACACCGGACCGGGCATCGGGGTGCCGACCGCGAAGTCGCCGCCGGCGACGCCGTTCTCCACCGTGTGGGCGAAGTGGACGACCGGGATGGTGTCCGGCCACACGGTCGGGCCGCCGCTCGTGCCGGGCGCGGCTGCCGCGGTCGCGTGCCCGAGCCGGGCGACCAGATCGACGCCGGTGACCGGGCTGGGCGGGTCGGGGACGCCGCCCAGGGTCGCGGACACGTCGATGGAGACGCAGCCCTCGATGGAGAAGAAGAAGCAGTCGACCTCACCGCAGAACTCGCCGTGCAGGTCGGTGCGGGTGCCGTCGGTCTTCAGCGTGATCTCGCCGCGCGCCGAGATGCTGACCACGACGAGGTCGAGCTCGCCGCGCACCCAGATGCCGGCGGCGAGGAACCGGGGGTTGGTGCCGAAGCCGGCCAGCACCTTCGCCGAGGCGAACAGCCGGATCGGCCCGGCCGACCAGTCGATCTCCCACCCGGCGCCGAAGCCGACCGCGAAGCCGGTGAAGACGAAGTCGGGGTTGCCGTCCAGCCCGGGGCTGAGCCCGTTGCCGTGCACCAGGACGAAGGCGCGGACCCGCACGTCCAGCACGTCGGGCAGCAGCGTCATGGTGACCGGCGCGCCCTCGCGGCCCGGCTGGCCGTCGGTGCCGACGTGCACCCACGACGTGGTGGGGTTGGCGTACGGGAAGTAGGCGCCGACCGGGATGTCCAGCTCGAGGATCCCCGGCACGGCGTAGTGCCCGCGCAGCGCGATGGTGACGGCGGTGCCGTCGATGACGACCAGCCCGATGATCGACAGCCCGTGCGCCGGCCGGGTGGCCTGGTCGCTCGGCACCGGGGCCGTGTCGCTGAGGATCTTGGAGATCACCGCGAAGATGACGGTGGGCTTGGGGAACTCGACGGTCACCATGCCGAGCGCGTGGAAGGTGAAGCCGAGGTCGGGCACGGTGCCCACGACGGCGCCGAGCCCCAGCGCCCACTGGCCGGGCTGGGAGCGGTACTTGTCCGACCGCTCGAGCCAGGCCAGCTCGCGGCTGACCGGGTCGGCGGCCGGGTCGATCTGCCGGGTGCCGTTGCTGACGAAGCGACCGACCACGCCGAAGAGACCGAGACCGGAGTTGGCGAACGGGATCGGGGCCGGGAAGCGCACCCCGACCATCAGCGCGACGAAGCCGTTCGCGCCCAGCTGCAGGTCGGCGACCGCGCCGACCTTGAGCGGCACGACCTCCAGCTGCAGCCCGGCGTGGATCGAGCCACCACTGACGTCGACGTGGCCCTCGCCGCGCAAGGTGGCGGGGATGTCGACGGCGGCCGTCAGCCCCCGCAGCTCGACACCGGTGATGCCGGTCGAGGCGAACACCACCCGCACGGTCGCGTTGCTGAGCTTGACCACGCCGAGGTCGAGGGAGAGGGCGAGGTCGACCTCGAGCCACGAGCTCTGCGCGCCGGACCGCACGCCGGTGACCCGCAGCAGGTCGTCCAGCGGCGGGCCGAGCTGCCAGCTGCCGGGGTCGACGACCTCGGGGGTGGCGTCGCGGGCGTGCAGGCCGACGCCGTCCCACCAGTCGGCGACACCGGTGTCGATCTCGACGCCCAC
Source organism: Actinomycetes bacterium (assembly GCA_036375795.1). Classification (GTDB taxonomy): domain Bacteria; phylum Actinomycetota; class Actinomycetes; order JACCUZ01; family JACCUZ01; genus DASVBQ01. The sequence continues at coordinate 5,493 of DASVBQ010000122.1, read as the reverse complement.
CCCGCGGAAGCGCAGCTTCATGGGCTTGTCGGGGCGGGTCTTCACCTGCAGCGGCAGGCCGGAGCCGGCGACGTCGACGCTGAGCTCGACGACGTAGTCGACGGTGAGCCGGGTCCGGCTGCCGGGGCCCGACTCGCCACGGTGCAGGTGCTCGATGGTGACGCCGGTGACGACGGTGCGGCTGCCGTCGCGCAGCAGCGAGCTCGCGGCGCCGCCGATGACGGCGATGAGGGCGCCGACCAACGCGGCGTCCTCACCGGCGACCGTGCCGCCGCCGGAGCTCGCGGCACCGACGACGGCGGGCGCCAGCCCCATCGCCGCGGCCAGCGGCCGGCTGGTGAGCGCGGCGATGCCGTCCGGGTTGCCGGCCACGTCGAGGCTGAGCAGGAAGTCGTCGGTGCCGGCGGTGCGGTCGTGCGCCCACCGGCCGCGCAGCGTCCAGACCGGGGTGACGGTGGAGGTGTCGCCGGGCCGGGCCAGCGCGGCGTTCGGGTGCGGCGACGGCAGCCGGACCGTGCTGCCCGGCCACTGCACGATCGCCTCGGCGCGCACCGGCCACGAGTCGCCGATGCCGCGGGCCGCCGGGTCGTTCCACTCCACCTCGACGCGCACCCGGTACTGCGGTCGGCCGTGCGGCACCGGCGGGATGACCGCGCCGCTCACGACGGTGGGGTCGGCGCCGGGCACGAGGGTGCGCAGCCGGGCCGGGTCGAGGGTGACGCCGTCCTGCGCGGGCGGGGTGGCCTCGGAGGTCGGCGTGACGTCGTAGGCGTAGACGTCGCCGCGGCGCAGCGGCGCCCGCTCGGCGTCGTTGCCGGGGTAGCTGCGCGACCAGGACTGGTACTCCGTCGTGCTGCGTGCCTGCCAGGCCTGGGTGGTCGCGTCGGCCGGGAGGCTCGCCGTCGAGGACGGCGGAGCGGTGAACCAGGTGGACTGCTCGCCTCGGGCCGCGATGCGTGCCGCGTCGACACCGGCCGCCACGAGCAGGTCACGGGTCCGCTCGGCGCGACGTACGGCCAGGTCGCGGTTGTACGTGTCGCTCGTCGCCGCCAGCGGGATGCCGGAGCTCAGGTCGTCGCACCGCCCGACGACGGCGAACCGCGCGGCCGAGCCGAGGCTCGCGGCCCACTCCTGCAGCCGCTCGATGTGGCGCTGCTGCTCGCCCTGCCAGAACGTGTCGGCGGGGCGCAGCTCGCGGGAGTCGAACACGAAGCGGACGTGGGAGTGCGTGGCGACCGCCTCGGCCGCCGGGCCGGGCGGGGTCGGGCCGGCGGCGACGGCGTCGGTCACGACCTCGGCGAGCTGGCCCTGCGCCACGGTGACGCTTCCGCCCGTGACGGTGGCCGGCGGCAGCGCGCGGCTGAGCACGCCGTCCCCATGCCACTCGGTGAGGCGATAGGTGCCGGCAACGTCGAGCACGGCCACCGGCGTGCTGGTGCCGCTGACGAGGGTGAAGGTGCCGGCCCGGCAGCCGACGAGCACCGGGCCGCGGGCGCGCACCTCGACGACGACGCGTCGCACGTCCCGGCCACCCTGGCGCAGCGTGAGGATGTGGGTGCGGGCCTGCGTGCCGGACGGGGGGCCGGTGGGCGCGGTGGTCGAGTCGGTGGCCGCGTCGCCGTCCCACCGCCAGGTGAACGGGCCGCCGGTCGCGGTCGAGTGCGCGAAGCCCGCCGCGGCCAGGTCGGCGGACGTGCCGCTGACGCTGACCACGTTGGTGAAGCTCGCAGCGCCGATGGTGAGGTCGACGGTGGGCGGCGCCGTCCAGCTTCCGGTGAAGGCGCACGTGGTCGGCGGCTCGTCGTCGAGCCGGACCTCGATGACGTCGCCGGGCAGCACGTCGAACCCGGTGGGGTCGCTCTGCCCGCGCGGCAGCCGCCACGTCACCGTGCCGACCGGAGGCGAGGTGAGCGACGCGCGCACCCGGGCGGCGGGCGGCTGGCTGCCGACGAGGGCGGCGCTCACCCGGTCGTTGCGGGTGCCGGCCTCGCTGAGCGCCGTGACCGCCAGGGTCTGCCAGGAGCCGCTGACCTGCTGCTCCACGACGAGGGCGAGCGGTGTGTCGGCGGCCCCGCCGAACTCCAGCGTGGCGGTGCCCTCGACACCGACCGGGTCGCCCAGGAAGACGTTCTCGACGCCGAGGCTGATGTCGCCCAGCAGCGGCGCGCCCGGTGGCAGGTAGAAGGTGGCACGGCGCAGTGCCACGCCGCGCCAGGCCGCGGGCTTGGGTTGCGGGCTGGTGCTGTCCGACTGGTCGTACGTCATCTCCTCGACCGTGAAGCCGAAGCTCGAGCCGCCGAGGAAGAAGCTCGGCGGGTCGAAGCCGAGGCTGACGACCGGCCCGTGCGAGCCGAACGGCGTCTGGTCGTCGAGACGGTCGATGAGGCTGACCTCGGGGGTGCTGCCGCCGCTGGCCGCGATCCGCAGGACCCCACGGCCGACGACACGCACGTCGGTCCGGCTCGGCTCGTCGGCCAGCCGGGTGGCCCGCGCCGGCTCGCGCACCTCACGGGCCGGGCGCAGGCCGGGCACGAGCAGGGTGACCCGATCCAGGTCGAGGTCGATCGCCCAGTCGGTGACCGAGCCGCTGCCGTCGTCCCGGATCGCGACCTGGACCCGCAGCCCGCTGGTCAGGCCGGGTGCCTGCAGCGGCAGTGACCCGAGCTGCGGCAGGCCGCGGTCGGTCAGCGGCAGGACGGTGCCGCGGATGACGGTGACGTCGCTGGACGGGTTGGTGACCGACGTGTCCTGGATGCCGAGGTCGTCGAGCCGGTCGGCGAGGTCGCCGGGCAGAAGGTCGTCGACCCCGTTGCTGCGCAGGGTGTCCAGGACACTCGTCATCGACGTACCGGCTCGTCGTCACGCTCTCCGCGCCGTGGCCTCGCGTCCTGTCCCGACCACCCCATGGCACCCCGCCTCCGGACGTCGTCGGCCGGAGTGTCGCGCCGTGCAGTGGATCACCACAATCCCGGTGCCGGATATGTCCGGCAGGGATGGCCGGACCTTTACCTCGGCCTGGCAGCGCATTGCCCGCCCGGGCTGAGCGGCCATCGGAAGTGGACCGGTTGCACCCGGCAACACACCGCGCTCGGCCGGTCCGCTCCCGCATTGCTGCATCCGATCGGGCCTGGCCTTCCGAAACTCGTTGCAACAGCAACCATTTGGGAGGACATCATGATCGGTCGTCGCACTGCCGCCATCGGGATCGCCGCCGCCGCAGGGCTCGTGCCCCTGGCGTTCGCCGCGCCCGCCCAGTCGGCCGAGGAGGCCACCGTCTCGGTGCTGCACGGCGTACCGGACCTGACGGTCGACGTGTACGCCAACGGCGAGGAGCTCATCCCCGACTTCGCGCCCGGCACGCTGACCGACCCGCTGCAGCTGCCGGCCGGCACCTACGACCTCGCGGTGTTCCCGGCGGGGGAGGGTCCGGACGGCGACCCGGCGATCGAGGCGAACGACGTCGAGGTGCCGGGCGGCGCCAACGCCACCGTCGTGGCCCACCTCGACGCGAACGGCGACCCGACGCTGTCACTGTTCGCCAATGACACCTCGTCGGTGGCCGCCGGCCAGGCGCGAGTGACCGTCCGGCACACCGCCGCGGCACCTGCGGTCGACGTGCGGGCCGGCGAGCAGCCGGTCTTCGAGGGTCTGGAGAACCCGAACGAGGACTCGACCGACGTCGCTGCCGGAACCGTTGCCGCGGACGTGGTGCTCGCCGGGACGTCCGACGTCGCGATCGGCCCGGCCGACCTCGACCTGGCCGAGGGCACCCACACGATCGTGTACGCCTGGGGCAGCGCCGAGGACGACAACCTGGCTCTGGCGACGCAGACCATCGGCGACCTGCACTCCGCCCCGAGCGCCGTGCCCGCCGGGTCGGCCGGCCTCGCCGACGACGGTTCGGTGATGCCGGGGTGGCTGGTCCTCACGGCTGCCGTCGGCCTCGCCGGAGCTGCTGCCGCCGCCACTCGGCTGGTGCCCGCGCGGGCTCGCCGCTGACATGCGTGCCCCTCGCCCGGCCGCCGTCGCCCTGGCCCTGTGCCTGGGCGTGGCGGCCGGGCCGCCGGCTGCCTGGGCGCTCGGCCGCCCATCCGCCAGCATCGGCGCGCGGCCGTCTGCGGTCGGCACCCCTGCGCCGGTCCCGGCGACGGTCACAGGCGATGGTGCGGTGCGGGCCCAGCCGGCGCCGGCCCGTGCGGTGCCTCGGCCTGGTCAGGTGCCGGTGCGGGTTCGACTGCCGGCGCAGGGCATCGACGCCAAGGTCGTGCCGGTCGGTGTGGGGCGAGACCGGGCGATGGCGCTGCCGGAGGACGCGCGGCGGGCCGGTTGGTATCGGTTCGGACCACGACCGCGCGACGGCGTCGGCTCGGTCGTGGTCGCAGCGCACGTCGACTCGCGCGTCCAGGGCCGTGGCGCGTTCTACCCGCTGCGCGGGGCGAAGCCGGGCGACCGGGTGGAGGTCGTGACGCAGGACGGCCGCGTGACCTCGTACCGCGTCGTGGCGCGCGAGATGCTCTCGAAGCGAGCGCTGCCGCTGGAGGAGCTGTTCCGCCGCGACGGCCGCGAGGTGCTGACCTTGATCACCTGCGGCGGCCGGTACCTGCGGGAGGCCGGCGGCTATCAGGACAACGTCGTGGTCACCGCGATGCCGATGGGAGCGGGGCGGTAGGCGGCGGCGAGTCAGCCGCCGGGCCTGATCTGGGACGTGGCGAGCTCCTCGGCCCGGATCACGTGGACCACGGCGTTGATGAGCGCCAGGTGCGTGAAGGCCTGCGGGAAGTTGCCCAGGTGCCGGCCGCTGTGCGGGTCGATCTCCTCGGCGTAGAGCTCGAGCGGGCTGGCGTAGGCGAGCAGCCGCTCGCAGAGCTTGCGGGCGGCGTCGACCTCACCGATCTCCACCAGCGCCGAGACCAGCCAGAACGAGCAGATCGTGAAGGTGCCCTCCTCCCCGCGCAGCCCGTCGTCGGTCTCCTCGACCCGGTAGCGCAGCACCAGACCGTCGACCGTCAGCTCGTCGGCGATCGCCAGGACGGTGGCCCGCACCCGCGGGTCGTCCGGCGGGAGGAACCGCATCAGCGGCAGCAGCAGCAGCGACGCGTCGAGCGCGGTCGAGCCGTAGCGCTGCACGAACACACCGCGTTCGTCCACGCCACGAGTGCAGATGTCGGCGTGGATCTGGTCCGCCAGCGCCCGCCACTTCTCGGCGTACTCCGGCTCGTCGTGCATCTGCGCGAGCTGCGCGCCGCGGTCCAGCGCGACCCAGCACATCAGCTTGCTCGACACGAAGTGCTGCGGCTCGCCACGTACCTCCCAGATCCCGCGGTCGCGCACCTCCCAGTTCGCCGCGGCGGTCTCGACCTGTCGCTTCAGCACCGGCCACAGCGACTCCGGAAGCTGGTCGCGGGACCGCGCGTGCAGGTAGACGGAGTCCAGCACCGCGCCCCACACGTCGTGCTGGCGCTGCCGGTAGGCGCCGTTGCCGATGCGCACCGG
>DASVBQ010000120.1:0-6660 GCA_036375795.1 Actinomycetes bacterium | reverse complement strand
CAGCGACCAGTACCGCTACGACCACTTCGGCGCGGACACCCTCGCGGCGACGACCGGCCAGGGCCAGCTCGCCGGCAAGACCACGGCAGATGTCATCGCGCAGTCGGCCCGGATGGGCTGGATGCCGTCGTACCCGACGTTCGACCGCAACCCGCTGCAGCTCGCGGACCACGCAGAGGCCGCCGGCATGCCGGTCGGCGAGTACGTCGTCGAGGAGCTGAAGTCGGGACGCCTGCGCTTCGCCTGCGAGGACCCGGACGCGGACACGAACTTCCCGCGAGTGCTCACGGTGTGGCGCGCGAACCTGCTCGGCTCCTCGGCCAAGGGCAACGAGTACTTCCTCAAGCACCTGCTCGGCACCGACTCGTCGGTGCGTGCCACCGAGGCGCCGCCCGACCAGCGACCGCGCGACGTCGTGTGGCGCGACGAGGCGCCGACCGGAAAGCTCGACCTGCTGCTGTCGCTCGACTTCCGGATGACCAGCACCACGGTGTTCTCCGACGTCGTGCTCCCCGCTGCGACGTGGTACGAGAAACACGACCTGAACACCACGGACATGCACCCGTTCATCCACTCCTTCAACCCGGCGATCGCTCCGCCGTGGCAGACGCGCACCGACTGGGACGCCTTCCAGACCATCGCCTCCCGCTTCAGCGAGCTCGCCGCGGAGCACCTCGGCGTCCGCCGAGACGTGGTTGCCGTGCCGCTGCTGCACGACACACCTGACGAGATGGCCAACCCGCACGGCCGGGTCCTGGACTGGAAGGCCGGCGAGTGTGAGCCGGTGCCCGGCCGAACCATGCCCAAGCTGGTTGTCGTCGAGCGGGACTACGGCGCGGTGGGCGCCAAGATGTCGGCACTCGGGCCGCTGCTCGAGGACCTCGGCACCACCACGAAGGGCGTCACCTACCAGGTCGGCCGCGAGGTCGACTACCTGCGGCGCAAGAACGGCGCGGTCCGTGGCGGTCCCGCCGACGGGCGGCCGTCGCTGGTCCGCGACGTCGACGCGTGCGAGGCGATCCTCGCGCTGTCGGGCACCACCAACGGGCACCTGGCGACGCAGGGCTTCCACACGCTGGAGAAGCGCACGGGCCGGCCGTTGGCCGACCTCGCGGCGGAGCACGAGGGCAAGCAGATCACCTTCGCCGACACGCAGTCCCGTCCGGTGCCGGTGATCACCTCGCCCGAGTGGTCGGGGTCGGAGACCGGCGGTCGGCGCTACTCCCCGTTCACCATCAACGTCGAGCGGCTCAAGCCGTGGCACACGCTGACCGGCCGGCAGCACTTCTACCTCGACCACGACTGGATGACCGAGCTCGGCGAGGGGCTGCCGGTCTTCCGGCCCCCGCTGAACATGACCGCGCTGTTCGGGGAGGCCCAGGTGGGGGAGACGGGCGAGCTCGGCCTGACCGTGCGCTACCTGACGCCGCACAACAAGTGGTCGATCCACTCGGAGTACCAGGACAACCTGTTCATGCTCAGCCTGTCCCGCGGTGGCCAGGTGATCTGGATGAGCAAGGAGGACGCCGCGAAGATCGGTGTGCGCGACAACGACTGGATCGAGGCCGTGAACCGCAACGGTGTGGTGGTCGCGCGGGCGATCGTCTCGCACCGGATGCCCGAGGGCACGGTCTACATGTACCACGCCCAGGACCGGCTCATCGACGTGCCGCGGTCCGAGACCTCGGGCCGCCGGGGCGGCATCCACAACTCGCTGACCCGCCTGCTGATCAAGCCGACCCACCTCGTCGGGGGGTACGCGCAGCTGTCCTTCGCCTTCAACTACCTCGGACCGACAGGGAACCAGCGCGACGAGGTCACCATGATCCGCCGCCGCTCGCAGGAGGTGCAGTACTGATGCGGGTGATGGCGCAGATGGCGATGGTGATGAACCTCGACAAGTGCATCGGGTGCCACACCTGCTCGGTCACCTGCAAGCAGGCGTGGACCAACCGCAGCGGCGTCGAGTACGTCTGGTTCAACAACGTCGAGACGCGGCCGGGGCAGGGCTACCCGCGACGCTACGAGGACCAGGAACGGTGGCGCGGCGGTTGGCAGCTGGGCAAGGGTGGGCGTCTGCGACTCAAGGGCGGCGGCCGGTTCAAGAAGCTGCTCACCATCTTCGCCAACCCGGTCCTGCCGACCCTCGACGACTACTACGAGCCGTGGACCTACGACTACGACACGCTCACGAACGCGCCTCTCCAGGAGCACACCCCGGTCGCCCGGCCCAAGTCGCTGATCAGCGGCAAGGACATGAAGATCAGCTGGTCGGCGAACTGGGACGACGACCTCGGCGGTTCGCCGGAGCACGGGGACAAGGACGTCCTGCTCAAGGACATCGCCGACAAGGTGAAGTTCGAGTTCGAGCAGACCTTCATGTTCTACCTGCCGCGCATCTGCGAGCACTGCCTGAACCCGTCGTGCGCCGCGTCCTGCCCGTCGGGCGCGATCTACAAGCGCAGCGAGGACGGCATCGTGCTGGTGGACCAGGACCGGTGCCGCGGCTGGCGCCAGTGCGTGACCGGGTGCCCGTACAAGAAGGTCTACTTCAACCACCGCACGGGCAAGGCCGAGAAGTGCACCTTCTGCTTCCCGCGCATCGAGGTCGGCATCCCCACGGTCTGCTCGGAGACGTGCGTCGGGCGGCTTCGCTACATCGGCCTGATGCTCTACGACGCGGACAAGGTCCTCGAGGCGGCGTCGACGCCCGACGAGCACGACTTGTACGAGGCGCAGCGCAGCGTCTTCCTCGACCCGCACGACCCCGAGGTGGTGCAGGCGGCCGAGCGTGCGGGCATCCCCCGGGACTGGGTCCAGGCCGCGCAGCGCTCGCCGGTGCACGCGCTCATCAACACCTACAAGGTCGCGCTGCCGCTGCACCCGGAGTACCGCACCATGCCGATGGTCTGGTACATCCCGCCCCTGTCGCCCGTGGTCGACGTCGTGAAGGACACCGGGCACGACGCGGAGGACAAGGGCAACCTCTTCGCCGCCATCGAAGCGCTGCGCATCCCCGTGGAGTACCTCGCCGAGCTGTTCACGGCGGGTGACGTCGCGCCGGTCGACCGCGTGCTCCGCAAGCTGGCCGCCATGCGGTCCTTCATGCGGGACGTCACCATGGGACGGGACCCCGACGAGTCGATCGCGGCGTCGGTGGGCATGACGGGCGAGCAGGTCTACGACATGTACCGGCTGCTGGCGATCGCCAAGTACGAGGAGCGCTACGTCATCCCGCCCGCCCACGCGGAGCAGGCCCACGGGCTGGAGGAGCTGGCCACCGAGTGCAGCCTCGACTACGAAGGCGGGCCGGGGATGGGCGGCTCGGGGCCGTTCGGTGAGAGCTCGGGCGGCGTGACCCCCGTCGCGGTCGAGACCTTCCACGCGCTCAAGGAACGCCAGACGAGCGACACGGTCGTGTCACCGGAGAACAAGGAACGTCGGGTGAACCTGCTCAACTGGGACGGCAAGGGAGCGCCACCCGAGGGGCTGTTCCCACCGCGCGAGCAGCCGGCCGAGCCGAAGGAGCCGAAGGAATGAGCCGCGGCGGGCTGGACAGGGACAGCGCGGACCGGGCCACGTGGCAGGTGGCGTCCCTGCTGCTGGGCTACCCCGACGACGGCCTCACGGCCCGGCTTCCGGTCCTGCGTGACGTCGTCGCGGGGCTGCCCGCCGACCGGGCCGAGCCGCTCGGCCGGTTCGTGACGCACGCCGAGCGAACGCCGACGCTCGAGCTGGCCGCGCACTACGTCGACACGTTCGACCGGCAGCGCCGGTGCAGCCCGTACCTCACGTACTACGCGCACGGCGACACCCGAAGGCGGGGGATGGCGCTGCTCGAGCTCAAACGCGCCTACCGGGCGGCCGGCCTCGAGCTCGGTGACGACGAGCTGCCTGACCACCTGGCCGTGGTCCTCGAGTTCGCCGCGACGGTCGACGCCCGGGCCGGCCGGGCGCTGCTGTCGGAGCACCGGGCCGGCATCGAGCTGCTCCGGCTCGCCTTGGAGGACGCCTCGTCGCCGTACGTCGACGTGCTCCGGGCTGTCGTGGCGACGCTCCCGTTGATCTCGGGGTCGGTCCGAGACGCCGTGCTGCGCCTTGCCGCCGAGGGCCCGCCCGCTGAGGAGGTCGGCCTGCAGCCGTTCGGCCCTCCGGAGTTCATGCCCGCGTCGCAGGGGGCTCGCCGATGACCGCCTACGCCGTGGCGGTGACCGAGGAGGCGTCGGGGCTCGACACCGTCCTCTGGGTCGCCATTCCCTACATCTGCCTCGCGGTGTTCGCCGTCGGGCACTTCTGGCGCTACCGATACGACAAGTTCGGCTGGACGACCAGGTCGTCCCAGCTCTACGAGAGCCGGCTGCTGCGCCTCGGCAGCCCGCTGTTCCACTTCGGCATCCTCTTCGTGCTCGGTGGTCACGTGATGGGGCTCGGGATCCCGAAGTCGTGGACGGAAGCCGTCGGCATCTCCGAGGACGTCTACCACGCCATGGCGGTCGGCATCGGATCCATCGCGGGCTTCTGCACGCTGGCCGGGATGGCGATCCTCATCTACCGCCGCCGCACCGTCGGACCGGTCTTCTCGGCCACCACGAGGATGGACAAGACGATGTACCTGGTGCTCGCCACCGTCATCGTCCTCGGCCTGACCAACACCGTGACCGCCAACATCGTCGACGACTACGACTACCGCGAGGGTGTCTCGGTCTGGTTCCGGGGCATCTTCCGGTTCGACCCGCACCCCGAGCTGATGGCCGAGGCTCCCCTCGGGTTCCAGCTGCACGGCATGGCGGCCTTCCTGCTGTTCGCGCTGTGGCCCTTCACCCGGCTGGTGCACGTGTTCAGTGCGCCGCTCGGCTATCTCACCCGGCCGTACATCGTCTACCGCAGCCGCGACGAGCAGCTGGGCAGCCGGCGCCCCCGCCGTGGCTGGGAGCGCGTGGGCTGAACGCGGTTGCGCCGGGCACCCGCCGCTGCCCTGGTAGAGGCGGCGGGTGCCCGGCGCAGTCCGTGGTCGGCCGCGCCGGCTGGCTCAGCCGACGAGCCAGCGGTCGAGGACGACGTCGGTCCCCTTGGCCGCCTTCCGCTTGGACCCGGTGACGACGACCCGCACGGTGTGCTGGGCGTCCGACAGACCGCTGACGGTCCGGCGGACGTTCCACTTCGACCGCTTGGAGAAGTTGTCGACCGTGCCCTTGAGCACGCCGTCCACGTACACCTTCGCCTTGCCCATCGTCGGGGCGGTCTGGGTGAACCAGCTCACCGAGGTCCCGCGGAAGGTGAACGAGGTGGTGGCGCCGCGCAGGTTCGCCACGGCGTACGCGGAGCCCGCGGCCGTGGTGGCCTTGGCCGTACGCCAGGTCGCGACGGCCTTCGGCGACTTGGTCAGGGTCTTGCCGGCCCGGACCGCGTCCAGGACGACCGAGGTGCCCTTGCCGGCCTTGGCGCCCTTGACGCCGGCCACCACGATGCGCAGCTGGTGCTTGCCGGCCTTGAGCCCCGTGACCGTGCGGGCCACCCGCCAGTGGTTCGCCGCGGCGTAGTTGTTGACGCGCGCCTTCTTCACGCCGTCGACGTAGACGATCGCCACACCCTGGGTGGGCCCGGTCAGCGTGTACCAGGTGACCTTCTTGCCCGTGAACGACACCGTGACCGCGGCCTTCGCCCGCTGCTCGGTGACGTACGACCGGCCGTAGGCCGAGCCCGTCCTCGCCTTCTGCCAGAGGTACCCGGCGCGCAGGCTGGACTCCTGCTCCGAGGTGGAGGCCCGGAACCCGGCCGAGACCGCGGCCACCGCGGTGCCCGCGACGTCCGTGACGCCCGCCACCGAGAGCGTGTAGCTCTGGCCCGGGACGAGTGCCACCGTCGGCTGGACCGAGACCTTCCGGACTCCGCTCGCCGCGCAGTCGACCGTGGTGCCGGCTGCGTCAGCGCAGGACAGACCCGCGGCCAAAGCGCTGGACGAGCCGGCGACTCGCAGCTGGACCGCCGCGACCGAGACCCCGCGCACCCCGCCGGAGAAGACGACCGTGCTGACACCGCGCAGCGCGCTGCTCGTGGTCACCGTGGCGGTGGTCGCGGCGCTGCCCGCCGCCGACGGCGCCGGCGGGGCCGGCTCGGTGGACGTGGTCGGCGACGCCGGCGTGGTCGTGCCGGTGCCCGGGTCGGTCGGGCCCGTGCCCGGGTCCGGCGTCGGGGTGGGGGTCGGGGTGGGGGTCGGGTCCGGCGTCGGGTCCGGCGTCGGGGCAGTGGTCACCGTCCAGCCGTACGCGGTCTGGCTGGTGTTCCCTGCGGCGTCCCTCGCCACCACCACGACAGTGTGGGCGCCCTCGGCGAGGCCGCTGAGCGTGAGTGGGCTGGCGCACGGCACCGCAGCCGCACCGTCGACGGCGCAGGTTAAGGTCGCACCCGGCTCCGAGGCGAAGGAGAACACCGCCGTCGCGTCCGTGGTGCTCGCCTCAGGCGTCGTGCTGAACACCGGCGCGGTCGGCGCGACCGTGTCCAGCGTCCACGTGTGAGTCACCGGGGCGCTCCAGTTGCCCGCCGGGTCCTGCGCCCGCACGGCGAACACGTGCAGGCCGTCGCCGGTGACGGTGGGCTGCTCCGGGCCGGTGCAGCCGACGTAGGCCGCGCCGTCGAGGGCGCACTCGAACGTAGCCGAGT
>DASVBQ010000116.1:0-8240 GCA_036375795.1 Actinomycetes bacterium | reverse complement strand
GTACGTACAGCACCGGGGCGTACGCCCGCAGCATCCGGTAGTCGAACACCGAAGCGAGCACGCCGAGCACCAGGCCGACGACGACGTTCAGGATGTGCTTCTTCAGGAACGCGGTCGGGTCACCGCCGGTGTCGATCGCCTGCTGGCGGGTGGCCGACCACACCAGGGCTCCCCCGATGGCGCACAACGCCAGGACCGACAGCAGCAGGGTCCAGTCGAGCCGGCGCAGCAGCGAGTCCCGGTGCAGCAGCCGGGAGCCCCTGCGCGGTGGCGGCACCGTGTAGGGCGTCGGCCGGTAGCCCACCGTCATGACGTGCCGCCTTCCCCGCCGGCCGCCAGATCCTCGCGCCGGGCCACCAGGTCCGGTGCCGGCACCCGCGAGGCCTCGGTGCGCCGCCCTTCGGGCTGCACGACGGTTCCGTCCGGGCGTACGGCGGGAAGGACCGTCGTGGGGTGACCGCCGGGGGGCGCCGCCTTCGCCAGGTCGACGCGGGGGCCCTTCACGCCGAACAGCGTCTTGTAGAGCTCGGCGACCGAGGGCCCGGAGACCCCGGACCCCGTGCCGCCCTGCGAGACCATCATCACGACGGCGTACTGGGGCTTGTTCGCCGGCGCGAACGAGGCGAACCAGGAGGTCGTCTGCTTGCCGTAGACCTCGCCGGTCCCGGTCTTCGTGGCCACAGGCAGCTTCCCCAGCGGGAACCCGGCGCGGTAGAAGGGCCCGTAGCCGGTCCCGACCTCGGTGACCGTGCGCAGCGCCATCCGCATCCACCGCAGCGTCGCTTGGCCGACCGGCACCTTGCCGGCGGGCTTCGGCTCGATCCGGCGAACCAGCTTGCCGTCCGGCGTCATGATCGCCCGGCCGATGTGCGGGGTGACGAGGGTGCCGCCGTTGGCCACGGCCGCGTACACCCGCGCCATCTGCAGCGGCGTGGCCGTCGTGTCGCCCTGACCGATCGCGAAGTTGGCCGCGTCACCACCGCGGTAGGCCCACCCGTCGACGCAGTTCTCCTTGGACAGCTGCACCAGGTAGGCCGCCCGGCGCGGGTCCTTGGTCGCCACCTCCGGGTAGCCGGTCTTGGCCTTGGCGCAGTAGAAGTCCCGGGTGGCCTTCCAGTACGCGCGCTTCCAGGCCCGGTCGGCGATGCGGCCGTCGGACTCGCTCGGCAGGTCCAGTCCGGTGGGCCGGCCGAGCCCGAACGCCTTCGCCATCTCGGTGAAGGGGTCCTTGGCCTTCTTCTTCGCCTTCAGGCCTCCCATGCGCAGCCAGGTCTCGTAGGCGAACTTGTAGAACACCGTGTCGCAGGACACCTGGATGGCGCGCAGCATCGAGATGACGCCGTACCCCTGTGACTCGTAGTTGCGCTTCGGGCTGCCGCCGATGGAGTACGAGGAGGGGCAGTTGTAGGCGTTGTGGACCGAGTAGCCAGCCTTGACCGCGGCGGGCAGGGTCACCGCCTTGAACGTCGACGCCGGCGCGAACTCGCCCTGGAATGCCCGCGACTGGTTCGGGTAGTGGTTCTTCTTGCTCGTGATCGCCTTGTAGTCCTTGGTGCTGATCCCGCCGACCCAGATGTTCGGGTCGTACGTCGGCCAGCTGGCCATCGCGACGATCCCGCCGGTGTTGACGTCCATCACGACGACCGCGCCCGAGTCGGCCTTCAGCTTCGTCGCGTACCCCTTGTTGATGTCACCGGTCTGCCGGGCGCGCATGATCGCGGCCTTGAGCTGCTTCTCGGCGGCGGCCTGGACCTCGGCGTCGATGGTCGTCACGAGGTAGTTGCCGGGAGTCGGCGCCGTCTCCGACAGCATCCCGCTGACCCCTCCCTGGTGGTCGACGGCCAGCGTCTTGACGCCGGGTCGGCCGCGCAGGTCCTCGTCGTACTCGCGCTCCAGCCCGGCCCGCCCGATCAGGTCCGTGCGCTGGAGAACTGTCTCGTTCTTCGCGCCTCGCCGGGCGTTCTCGACCGACCTGGCCTCGAGCTCCTGGTCGGTCACCGGGCCGAGGTAGCCCAGCTCGTGCGCGGCGTTGGCGCCGAGCGGCTGGGGGTACTCGCGGACCGCGGTGAGCTCGGCCGTGACGCCGGGGAAGTCCTCACGCCGCTCCATGATCTGCAGCGCCATCTGGGTGCTGGCCTCGTCGGTCACCGGGATGGGCTGGTAGGGCGAGCCGTTGAAGCACCGCGGCGCCGGCGGCGCGCCCGTCGACCCGCACAGCCGGGTCTTCTCCCACACCGTCTGGAACGGCTCCCCGATGACCTTCGCCACCTTGGCCACGAGCTCGCGACCGCCGTCCGGTTGGCGCAGCATCGCGGTCCGGCTGATCGAGACGACCAGGGCGGTGCGGTTGCGGGCCAGGGGGCGACCCCGGGAGTCGAGGATCATCCCGCGTGCCGCCGGTGTGATGATCTCGCGGGTGCCGTTCTCGGCCGCCGCGGTCTTGTAGTTCTCCGATGCCAGGACCTGGAGGTACCACAGCCGCCCGAGCAGGGTCACGAGCAGTGAGAGCACGAGGATCTGCAGCACCACGAGCCGCAGGCGCGACCGCTCGCTCACCGGCCCTCCCCCAAGCTCACGCGCCTCATCGGACGACTCCGTCCGGCTCGGCCTTGCGGGCGAGCGCCAGGACGGCCGGGACGGCGAAGGCGCTCAGGACGACATCGTAGAGAACGGCGGTGGGCAGCAGCCGGGTCACGGCGGACCAGGTGACGTTGGCGTCGTCCATCACGGCGCCGAGGCCGGCGTACAGCAGGACCGACCCGGCGGCCGCGGCGGCGACCACGGCGAGCGGCACGAACGCCGAGCGCCGGGTCTCGGCCTGCGCGAGCCCCGCCAGGTAGCCGATCAACGTCAGCACGAACGCCCACCGGCCGATCTCGTGGTCGGCCGGCGGCACGAGGTCGCTCGCCAGCCCGGCACCGAAGCCCACGCCCAGGCCGAACCCCGGCCCGAACCCGAGCGCCAGCCCGACGACGACCAGCAGCACCAGGTCGGGGGTCGCGCCGGGAAGGGGCAGGCGGGAGAGCAGGGTCACCTGCACGGCCAGCGCGACGGCGACCAGCATCGCGGCGACGGCAACCCGGGTGTACGGCATGTCAGCCCCCGTCGCCGGCCTCGGGGGTGACGGTGACGGTCACCGTCGGCTGCGGGCTGGCGGTGGGGCGCGGCGGCAGCACCGCGTCACGGGGGTCCTTGCGCGGGGGCTCGACGACGACTCCGACCAGGTCGAGCGCGGTGAAGTCGACGTACGGGTCGACGACCGCCGTGCGGGTCTGTGACCCCGGCGTGCCCTGCACGCTGCGGACCACGCCCACCGGCACACCGGGGACGTACGGCGTGTCGCCCTGCGAGCCGAAGGTGACGAGCCGGTCCCCCCGCACGACGGTCGACTGGCCGTCGAGCAGCCGGAGGTCCAGAGCGCCACCGTCACCGATCCCCTGACCGGTCGTGAAGCCGACCTCCATCGAGCCTTCCAGTCGGACGCCGACCGAGGAGTCGGGGTCGACCGCCAGCAGCACGGTGGCGGTGCTGGGCCCGGCCGTCTTGACCCGCCCGACGAGGCCGTCTCCGTTGAGCACGGTCATGTCCGGGTGGATGCCGTCGCCGGTCCCGGCATCGATGGTGACGGTCCACGAGAAGGACTGTGCTGACCCGATCGCGATGACCTGGGCGGGGACGACGCGATAGCGCCCGGCCCCGGCGAGGCGGAGCAGCTCGTCGAGCTCGGCGGCCCGGTTGCGGTCGAGCTTGCTGGTGCGCAGGCGCCGGGTCAGCTCCTCGTTCTCCCGGCGGAGCCGGTCGACCTCGTCGCTTCCCTCCCCGAGGCGGGAGACGCTGTCCACGGCGTCGCTGACCGGGCCGGCGATCGCCGCGGCGACCTGCTCCACCGGCCCGAAGACGGCCGCGGCCAGGCTGCGCAGGCCGTCGAGCGGCGAGCGGTCACCGCCCCGGTAGTCGATCGTGATGAGGCTGACGGACGTGACGAGGAGCAGCGCCAGCAGCACCCGCGTGCGACGGGTGTCCCTGTTCACTTCACGGCGGAGACGACTAGTGGCGCGGCTCGGAGATCAGCACCTGCTGCAGCGCCTCGAACTCCTCCACGCACTTGCCGGAGCCCATGGCCACGGAGTCCAGCGGTCGGTCGGTCAGGTGGATCGGCATGCCGGTCTCGTGGCGGAGCCGCTCGTCGAGGCCCTTGAGCAGGGCACCGCCACCGGTGATGACGATGCCGCGGTCCATGACGTCGCCGGAGAGCTCCGGCGGGCACTTGTCCAGGGTTGTCTTGACCGCGTCGATGATGGAGTTGACCGGCTCCTCGATCGCCTTGCGGATCTCCTCCGCGCTCACCACGATCGTCTTCGGGAGGCCGGAGACGAGGTCCCGGCCGCGGATCTCGGCGTGCGGCTCGTCCGGCGACGGGAACGCCGAGCCGATCGCCATCTTGATCTCTTCCGCGGTGCGCTCGCCCAGCATGAGCGAGTACTCCTTCTTCACGTACGTGATGATCGCCTGGTCGAGCTCGTCGCCGCCGGTGCGGATCGACTGGCTGGTGACGATGCCGCCCAGGGAGATCACGGCCACCTCGGTGGTGCCGCCACCGATGTCGACGACCATGTTGCCGGTCGGCTCGTGCACCGGGAGCCCGGCGCCGATCGCGGCGGCCATCGGCTCCTCGATGATGTAGACCTTGCGCGCCCCCGCCGCATACCCGGCGTCCTTCACCGCGCGCTGCTCGACGCCGGTGATGCCGCTCGGCACGCAGACGACGATCCGTGGCTTGGCCAGGTGGCGGCGGCGGTGAACCTTCTGGATGAAGTAGCGCAGCATCCGCTCGGTGGTGTCGAAGTCGGCGATGACGCCGTCCTTGAGAGGGCGGATCGCGACGATGTTGCCGGGGGTCCGTCCGATCATCTTCTTGGCCTCGGCGCCCACGGCCAGGATGCCGCCGGTGTTGGTGTTGATCGCCACGACCGAGGGCTCGTTGAGCACGATCCCCTTGCCGCGGACGTAGACGAGGGTGTTCGCGGTGCCGAGGTCGACGGCCATGTCCCGGCCGATGAACGACATGTTGTTACCCATGAGCGGGGGTGGCCTTCCGGAGTCGCCGTGCAGTGGATCGCGTCGTCATCGTATCGGCGGTCATCTGGCCCGCCCGCAGGACGCGCGCGTCGTCCCGACCAAGACTTTGCCTTACAGGTTCGGGAAGAAGATCCCGATCTCGCGAGCGGCCGAATCCGCCGAGTCCGAGGCATGCACGAGGTTCTCCCGGTTCGACAGCGACAGGTCACCGCGGATGGTGCCGGCCGCTGCCTTGCGCCCGTCAGTGGCCCCGACGAGGAGCCGGACGACGGCGATCGCCTCGTCACCCTCGAGCACCATCGCGACCAGCGGGCCCGAGGTGATGAACTCGCGCAGCGGCGGGTAGAAGTCGCGCTCGAGGTGCTCGGCGTAGTGCCGGTCGGCCGTGTCACCGTCGACGCCGCGCAGGTCCATGGCCGCGATCTGCAGCCCCTTGCGCTCGAACCGGGTGAGAACCTCCCCGACCAGGCCGCGGCGGACGGCGTCGGGCTTGACCAGGACGAGGGTGCGCTCACTCACGAGCCGCGACCCTACTGCAGGCGCTCGACCTTGCGGCCGAGGTACAGGGCCAGGAACCACAGGCCGGCGAACACGATGCCGAGGAAGAACATCACGGGCACGACGAACCCGGCGGCCACGACGACCACCTGCAGCGCCGAGCCGACCGCGTACCCCCACGGCCGACGGAGCAGCCCCGCCGCCAGGACGCACGCAACCGAGGCGGAGCCGCCGACCCACCACAGCACGGTGTCGTCGACGTCGCCGAGGTCGATGGCGACCAGGGTGGCGAAGAGCACCACCAGGCCCTCGAAGACGAGGACCGATGCGGCGATCCCCCGCACGTCAGGCCTTCCCGAGCAGGGTGCGCGCCTCCGCGACGGTGACGATGGAACCGGTCACCAGCACGCCGGACCCCCCGAGGTCGCCCTCCTCCTCGGCCAGGTGCACAGCCGAGTCGATCGCGTCGTCGAGCCGCGGCGTGACCTCGACCCGGTCCGGGCCGAACACCTCGACTGCCACCGCGCCGAGCTCGTCGGCGGGCATCGCCCGGCTCGAGCCGGACTGGCTCACCACGACCTCGGCGAGAACCGGCTCGAGCGCCTCGAGCATCCCCTTGACGTCCTTGTCCGCCATCGCCGCGAACACCCCCACCAGCCGGGTGAAGCCGAAGGACTCCTGGATCGCCTCGGCCGTCGCGCGGGTGCCGGCCGGGTTGTGCGCCGCGTCCACCACGACGGTCGGCGACCGGCGTACGACCTCCAGCCGGCCGGGCGAGGTGACCCCGGCGAAGCCGGCCCGCACCAGGTCGATGTCCAGGCGCCCGCGCTCGGCGTGGCCACCACCGAGGAAAGACTCGACCGCGGCGAGCGCGCAGGCCGCGTTGTGCGCCTGGTGGGCGCCCATCAGCGGCAGGAAGACGTCGTCGTACTCCCCTGCGAGCCCGCGAAGGGTGATCATCTGGCCGCCGACCGCGATGGTGCGAGACAGCACGCCGAACTCCAGCCCCTCGCGCGCGATGATCGCTCCGACGTCCACCGAGCGACGCATGAGCACCTCCGCGGCGGCCACCGGCTGCTGGGCGATCACGCCGTACGCCCCAGGCTTGAGGATCCCCGCCTTCTCCGCGGCGATCTCCTCGATCGTCGAGCCGAGGAAGTGCACGTGGTCGATCGCGATCGGCGTGACCACGCCCACCGTGGCGTCGGCCACGTTCGTGGCGTCCCAGGCCCCGCCCATCCCGATCTCGACGACAGCGACGTCCACGGGCGCCTCGGCGAACGCGGCGTACGCCATCGCGGTGAGCACCTCGAAGAAGGACAGCCGCACGTCGTGCCGGGTGTCGACCAGGTCGAGGTAAGGCGCCACGTCCTCGTACGTCGCGACGAACCGATCCGGGTCGATCGGTCTGCCCTCCAGGCAGATGCGCTCGCGGACCGAGTGCAGGTGCGGGCTCGTGAACCGGCCGGTACGCAGGCCGAACTCGTGCAGCAGCGCGTCGACCATCCGCGTCGTGGAGGTCTTGCCGTTGGTGCCGGCCACGTGGATGACCGGCACGGCATCCTGCGGCGACCCGAGCAGGTCGAGGACGTCACGGATCCGGTCCAGCGAGGGCGTGAGGTCGTGCTCGGGGGCACGCTCGAGAATCGCCCGCTCCACCCCGGCCAGCCGGGCCGCGAGCGCGTCGCCGTCAGATCCGGCTGTAGGTCCCGCCACGTCCGTCACGACCGGCGAGTCTAGGCAATCGCCGTCCCGCCGATTCTCGGAGGAGCCCGGGCTGGACCGCCCGTAGGATTTGCGGCCATGGACCAGGAGACCGCCTCGCCAACGGCAGGGCGCACCGCGGCGCGGGTGCCCGACAAGCCGACCGTCGACGGCCTCGAGGCGCGCTGGACGGCGGTATGGGAGCAGCAGGGCACCTACCGCTTCGACCGGACCAAGACCCGCGAGCAGGTGTTCTCGATCGACACCCCGCCGCCGACGGTGAGCGGCTCGCTGCACATCGGGCACGTGTTCTCCTACACGCACACCGACATCATCGCCCGCTACCAGCGGATGCGCGGGCGCGAGGTCTTCTACCCGATGGGCTGGGACGACAACGGCCTGCCGACCGAGCGCCGGGTGCAGAACTACTTCGGCGTCCGATGCGACCCGTCGCTGCCGTACGACCCGGACTTCACGCCGCCGGAGAAGCCGGACCCTCGAAACCAGGTGCCGATCTCGCGGCGCAACTTCATCGCGCTGTGCGAGCAGCTGGCCGCCGAGGACGAGAAGGCGTTCGAGTCGCTGTGGCGCCAGGTCGGGCTCTCGGTCGACTGGTCGCACATGTACACCACGATCAGCGACATCTCGATCGCCACCTCGCAGCGGGCGTTCCTGCGCAACCTCGCGCGCGGGGAGGCGTACCAGGCCGAGGCACCCGGCCTGTGGGACGTCACCTTCCAGACCGCGGTCGCGCAGGCAGAGCTCGAGGCCCGGGACTACCCCGGCCACTTCCACCGGGTGGCGTTCCACGGGTCCGACGCGCCGGTGTACATCCAGACGACGCGGCCGGAGCTGATCCCGGCAGTCGTGGCCCTCGTGGCGCACCCCGACGACGAGCGCTACCAGCCGATGTTCGGCACGACGGTCCGCTCCCCGCTCTTCGGGGTGGAGGTGCCGGT
>DASVBQ010000114.1:0-3955 GCA_036375795.1 Actinomycetes bacterium | reverse complement strand
CAGCGACCGGTTGCCGGTTGCCGCGGCGCTCGGTGCGGCAACCGCGAGGGCACCGCCGGCGGCGAGGGCGAAGGCGGACGTGACGGCCACGGCACGACGTACAACGTGCATGTCAGGCTCCTTAGGAGAGGGGATGCTTGCTGCCCCGTCCTTCCGCCGCCGGTGGCGGGTCGGATGCAGCAACCTCGGTGCCGTCCCCAGATCACGGTGAAAGCGATCCGGATCCACCTGGAATGCGGCGTGTCCCGCACTTTCACCGTGATTCGGGATCGGCAACCGGTCGAGATCCACAGTCGGTCGCGGTCCACAGCTTGACCTCGAGATGGTCCGAGCGCCGGCGTCGACCGGCACGGTCGTCGGCGTGCAGGTCACCGACGCGCTGCGGGCACTGGGTGGCTGTGCGCGGGCCAAGGAGATTCGCGCGCTGGCCGGACGCCGCGCTCTGGCCCGAGCGGTGACAAGCGGCGCGGTGACCCGTGAGGGAAGCGTCTACACGCTGCCGACCGCGACCCGCCCCCAGGTCCTGGCGCGCGAGCTGCGCGGTGTGCGCTCGCACTGCACCGCCGCTGCCCACTGGGGGTTCGCGCTCCCGCCGACGGACGACCTCGTCGACATCACGGTGCCCAACAAGGCCCGGCGCACCAGCGTGCCCGAGGACGTCGACCTGCACTTCCGGGACCATCGCCCCGACGAGGTCGACGGTGACGTCACCACACCGCTGCGGACCGTCCTCGACTGCCTGCGCGACGAACCGCTGCGCGTGGCGCTCTCGGTCGGCGACTCCGCGCTCGCCAGCGGGCAGGTGACCTGGGAGCAGCTGGACCGCGCGGTCCGAGCCCTTCGCGGGCCGAGATCGCTGCTGGCCCGTCTGCGCCTCCGCCAGCTGGACGCCCGAAGCGCCAACGCGTTCGAGTCGAGCTGTCGAGCGATCCTTCTCGATGCCGGCATCACCGGTTTCCAGCCGCAGGTCGCGATCCGGCACAAGAAGAGGTGGGTCGGCCGTGTCGACCTGGCGGACCGGCGCCGTCGCATCGTCATCGAGTGCGACGGGTTCGCCCACCACGGTGACCGCGACGCCTTCGTCAGCGACCTGGTCCGGCACACCCGGCTCGTCGCGGCCGGCTGGCGGCCGCTGCGCTTCACCTGGGAGCAGGTGATGTTCCGGCCCGAGTGGGTCCTCGAGATGGTGCAGGACGTCATCGACGAGGTCGAGCGGACCCAGATCACGGTGAAACGCCGTCAGCAGCGGCAGATCGCGGCCTGACGATCGCTTTCACCGTGATTCGGGTACGGAAGGTCCACGCGGCAGGTCAGCTGAGCTCGTCGTCGAGGCCCTGCTCGATGGCGTAGCGCACGAGCTGCACCCGGTTGTGCAGCTGCAGCTTGTTCAGCGTGTTCTGTACGTGGTTCTGCACCGTCCGGTGCGACAGGGTGAACCGCTCGGCGATCTGCTTGTACGACAGCCCCTTCGCCACCAGCCGGAGCACCTCGGTCTCGCGCTCGGTCAGCTGCGGCGCCGGCCGCCCGGACGCGGGCGGCGCGGTCGAGAGCCGGCGGTACTCCCCCAGCACCAGCCCGGCCAGCCCCGGCGTGAACACCGCCTCGCCGAGCGCGGTCCGCGACACCGCGTCGAGCAGTTCCTCGCGCGACGCCGACTTGACCAGGTAGCCCGTCGCCCCGGCCTTGACCGCCTCCAGCACGTCGGCCTGCTCGCCGCTGGCCGAGAGCACCAGCACCCGCAGCGACGGCAACGCGGCTACCAGCTCGCGGGTGACCTCCACCCCGGACATCACGGGCAGCTGCAGGTCGAGCACCACGACGTCGGGCCGGGCCGCTGGCGCACGGCGTACGGCCTCGCCGCCGTCACCCGCGGTCGCCACCACCTCGAACCCACCCTCGGTGAGGTCGCGTGCCACGCCCTCCCGCCACATCGGGTGGTCGTCGACCACCATGACCCGCGTCATCTCGGCACCCTCAGCTCGACCTCGGTGCCCTGGCCGGGCGCCGACTCGACGGCCATCGTGCCGCCGAGATCACGCACTCGGCCCTCGATCGAGCCCGCCACGCCGAGCCGGCCGTCCGCGCGGGCCTCCGCCAGCCGGTCCGGCCCGAAACCGGACCCGTCGTCGCGCACGCTCACCACCACGTCGTCGCCGTCGTCCTCGAGCAGCACCCAGGCCCGGGCCGCCTCCCCGGCGTGCGCCGCGACGTTGGCCAGCGCGGCGCCGACCGCGGCGGCCACCTCGCGGGCGCGGCCGGCGGCCAGGACGACCGGCGTCGCCGGGGTGGAGACGGTGACGTACGACGAGGCGTACGTCGACAGCAGCGCGCGCAGGTCGACCTCGCCGGCCGCCGTGTCGGGAGCGGTGCTCACCAGCGCCCGCAACGCCTGCTCCTGCTCGGCAGCCAGCCGGCCGATCTCGGCGGCCTCTCCGCCGGCCTCCTGGCCGCGGCGGCCGACCAGTGCGAGCACCTGCAGGACGTTGTCGTGGATGTCGCGCGAGAGCCGTTCCCGCTCGCGGGCCGCGGCCTCGACCGCCAGCGCACGGGCCAGCGCCAGCTCGCCCTGCCGGCCCAGCGACACCGTGTAGCCGACGATGGCGCCGGCGAGCAGAAGCAGCACGATGTTGTTCGCGGTCGGCACGGTCAGCGCGCCACGGTGGACCAGGTCGGCCACGGCGACGCCGCCGGCGGCCCCCAGCCCGGCCGGCCAGCCGCCGCGGATCGCGAAGGCGAGCACCGGTGCCGCCGCCCAGACGACCGGCAGGGTCTGCGCGCCCTCGACGATGCGGTCCCAGTCGTCCAGGAACCGACCGGCGACCACGGCGGCCATCGCGATCGCCAGGTCGACGCCGAGCACCGGCCACCGCCGACCCTCGGGGCGCCGGTAGGCGACGGACACCACCGCCGTCCAGAGCGCCATCAGGCCCAGAACGACCCAGCCCGCGGCGGGGTGGTCGTACTCGTCGTAGCGCCGGACGTAGACCGCGACCGCGTAGAGCAGCCCCAGCGCGCGGAACACCGCCAGCGCCCGCCACACGGCCGTCTCGATCGCCACGGTCAGGATTGTCGCTGCTGCGGACCGCGCCGGCGGGGATCTCAGGCGGCGGGCGCGTGGTTGAAGTCGGCCGTGTCGGCCTTGGTCTTGGCCTCGGCCTTCATCCGGTCCTTCGCGACTTGCGCGTAGATGTCGACGTACTCCTGGCCGGACAGCTCCATCAGCTCGTACATGATCTCGTCGGTGATCGAGCGGAGGACGAACCGGTCGCCCTCCATGCCCTCGTACCGCGAGAAGTCGAGCGGCTTCCCGATCTTGATGCCGACCCGGATGCCGAACGTCGGCATCTTGCGCCCGGGCGGCTGGATCTTCTCGGTGTCGATCATCGCGACGGGCAGGACCGTGGCGTGCGCCTCGAGGGCCATCCGCGCCACCCCGGTCTTGCCGCGGTAGAGCTTGCCGTCGGGCGAGCGGGTGCCCTCCGGGTAGATGCCCAGGCACTCGCCGCGGCGAAGGATCTTCAGCCCGGTCCGCAGGGCCGCCTCCGACGCGCTGCCGCCCGAGCGGTCCACCGGGAGCTGGCCGACGCCCTTGAAGAAGCCCGCGGTCAGCCGGCCCTTGATGCCCCGGCCGGTGAAGTAGTCCGACTTGGCGAGGAAGGTGATCCGCCGGTTCACCATCAGCGGCAGGAAGATCGAGTCGGAGAACGACAGGTGGTTGCTGGCGAAGATCACCGGACCCGTCGCGGGGACGTGCTCCATCCCGATGACGTACGGCCGGAAGATCAGGCGCAGGATCGGCCCGAGGACGATGATCTTGAGAAACCAGTAGAACAAGAGATCAGCCTCCTCCCGCACCTCGTCGCTACCCCGTCACGCCCCGTCACCGGGCGTCAGCCGAACACTAGGGGATGGCCCCCGAGTCGTGCGACGATGCGCCCATGCCAGTCATGCCCGG
>DASVBQ010000110.1:0-4698 GCA_036375795.1 Actinomycetes bacterium | reverse complement strand
CCGACCGCCTGCCCCGCCTCCTTGCCGGGCTTGAGGAGCAGCACGGTGACCTCGTCGCCGGCGCCGACGGGCGGCCGGAGGGCGAGGGCGAGCGCGTGGAGGTTCATGACGCGCACACCGGCCAGGGCGGCGACCCGGGCGAGGTTGGTGTCCAGCGTCAGCAGCGCCGCATCCTGGTCGAGGCAGATGCGGACCAGCTTGGCGTCGACCTCGGGCACGTCCGGCACGTCCAGGTCGAGCACCTCGACGTCGACTCCCGGCTCGCGGCGCAGCACGTCGAGCACCTCCAGGCCGCGACGGCCCTTGGCGCGACGCAGGTCGTCGCCGGAGTCGGCGAGGCCCTGCAGCTCGGCCAGCACGGCGTTGGGCACGAGCATCCGGCCGTGGACGAACCCGGCGCGGGCGACGTCGACGATGCGACCGTCGATCGCCACCGAGGTGTCGAGCACGCGCGGCATGGCGGCCGCAGGGACGGGTCGACCGGACATGCCGACCCGGTCGCCGAACATGTTCAGCACCGACTCGCGCTTGCTCGTCCCGAGCCGGTAGCCGAGCAGCCCGACGGCGACGACCGCGAACGCGAAGACGGGGAACGTGAGCAGCGGCCGGTTGAGCAGGAACACCGGCCAGGTCACTCCGGCAGCCACCAGGACGCCGATCACCGCGCCGACGACACCGGCCACGATCTGCTCGGCCGGGGTGTCGCGCAGGCCCGCCTCGGCGGCCCGTACCGCGGTCACGGTGCCGCGGCCCATCACGCCGCCGAGCACGTAGCCGAGGGCAGAGCCCAGGATGATGCCGAGGGCGAGGACGCTGAAGGCCCCGAGCACCGGCTCGCCGTCGGAGTCGATGGCGTCGGCGACGTAGTAGCCGACACCGGCGAAGAACACCACGACGCACAGCCGCAGCAGCTCGACGACCGCGTTGGGCACGCGGCGTAGGCGGGGGGTCACGCCCACCTCCTGGCCTCAGGTGGTCCCGAGCACGGTGCACGAGACGACTCGCGCCGCCGACCCTAGGGGGTCAGCGGCGCGGTCGGGTGGCTCGGGTGGTGCGATCAGGAGGCGAGGACCTCGTCGAGGATGGCCTCGGCCTTGTCCTCGTTGGTGTGCTCGGCCAGGGCCAGCTCGCTGACGAGGATCTGGCGGGCCTTGGCAAGCATCCGCTTCTCCCCGGCAGACAGGCCGCGGTCCTTGTCGCGGCGCCACAGGTCACGGACCACCTCGGCGACCTTGATCACGTCGCCGGAGGCGAGCTTCTCGAGGTTGGCCTTGTACCGGCGGGACCAGTTGGTGGGCTCCTCGGTGTGGGGGGCGCGGAGCACCTCGAACACCCGGTCGAGGCCCTCCTGGCCGACGACGTCACGGACGCCCACCAGGTCGCAGTTCTCGGCCGGGACACGGACCGTCAGGTCACCCTGGGCGACCTTGAGGACCAGGTAGAGCTTGTCTTCTCCCTTGATCGTCCGCGTCTCGATGGACTCGATGAGGGCGGCCCCGTGGTGGGGATAGACGACCGTCTCGCCGACCTTGAACGTCATATGTGCAGACCCCTTTCGCGACATCCAGAGTAACACGGTGACGCGGATCACTTTGCGCGGTTGGACCTGCTGTTTGCGCTGGTCAGAGCACACGACTGGTCTTGACAGACCCACGGGTGACGTGCATCGCCGCTGCCATACTGACCGGCGTGACCATGTCTGCGGCACGTCCCGCCGCGACGGTCCCCGCCCTGGTCGGCGCCTCCCATCCCCTGCCCACCCTTGCTGTCACGACGTTCTCCGTCGCGGTGTCGGCGGCGCTGGGGCGCTCGGCGGGTGGCTGCCTCCTGGTCGGGGCGACGGTGGCCACCGGGCAGCTGTCGATCGGCTGGTGCAACGACCTGCTCGACCGCCGGCGCGACCAGCGCGCGGGACGGACCGACAAACCGCTCGCGGTCGGTGCCGTGCCGCCGCGCACGGTCGCGACGGCCTGCGCGGTCGCGTTGGCCCTGTGCGTCCCCCTGTCGCTGGCCAACGGGTGGCTGGCCGGCCTGGTGCACCTGGTGGCAGTAGGCGGGGGCTGGGCCTACAACCTGGGCCTCAAGCGGACGGCGGCGTCGGTGCTGCCGTACGCCGTGAGCTTCGGCCTGCTCACCGCCTTCCTGACCCTGGGGCTGCCCGGCAGTCCGTGGCCCCAGCCCTGGGCGATCGCCGCCGGGGCGCTGCTGGGGATGGGTGCCCACTTCCTCAACGTCGTGCCCGACGTCGACGACGACCTGGCCGCAGGGGTCCGCGGGCTGCCGCAGCGGATGGGCGCTCGCCGGGCGGCCGTCACCGGCGCCGGCCTGCTCGCGGGGGCAGCGACGCTCGTCGTGGTCGGACCGGGTCTGCCTCCGCCGGCCTGGGCCTGGGGTGGCCTGGCGGTCGCGGTGGCTTCGGCCGGGGCGGCGGCGGTCGCGGGCCGCCGCCCGGTCGCAGGGCGGGCGCCGTTCCTGCTCGCGGTGACGACGGCGGCGGTGGCGGTGACCCTGCTGGTGGCGCGAGGTTCCGACCTCACCTGATCACCGGGGGCCCACGTCGCTACTCTGTGCGCCGTGGAGCGCACCCGCAGACCTCGTCGTGCCCCTGCCCTCACCGCGGCGGTGGCCGCGGTGGCGCTGCTGACCGGCTGCTCGGCGGGTTTCGGCGCCACGGCCATCCAGGACTACGCACCGGCCGACGGCGTCATCGCCACCTCCGGCGACATCCGGGTGCTCAACGCCCTGGTGGTCGAGAGCGACGGCGGCCGGGGCGGCGTCGTGATCATGACGATCGTCAACAAGGGCGAGCGCGACGACCGGCTGACCGGTCTCACCAGCCCGGACGCCACGGTCGACCTGACCGGTGACACGACGCTGCCCGCGGGCAGCGCGGTGCACCTGGGCGGCGGCACCGACCCGAGCGCGTCGCTCACCGGCATGACGAAGCTGGCCGGCGAGAGCGTCGAGCTCAAGCTCACCTTCGCGCGCACCGAGCCCATCACGCTCACCACCGTCGTGATGCCCGCGACGGGCGACTACGCCAGCATCAGCCCGACGCCCTCGCCGACCGCGAGCTGAGCGGCGACCGCTCGACGTACGCCGGGAAGCCGGCGGTCACGCCTCGAACTTGTAGCCCAGCCCGCGCACGGTCACGATGTGCTTCGGCGCCGCCGGGTCGGGCTCGATCTTGGCCCGCAACCGCTTGACGTGCACGTCGAGCGTCTTCGTGTCGCCGACGTAGTCCGAGCCCCACACCCGGTCGATCAGCTGCCCGCGCGTGAGCACCCGGCCGGCGTTGCGCAGCAGGATCTCGAGCAGCTCGAACTCCTTCAGCGGCATGGCGACCACACTGCCTCCGACGCTGACGACGTGCCGGTCGACGTCCATCCGGACCGGGCCGGCCTCGACCGTCGCCGGCACCAGGTCGTCGGGCTCGCCGTGACGGCGCAGCACGGCGCGGATCCGCGCAACCAGCTCGCGGGTGGAGTAGGGCTTGGTGACGTAGTCGTCGGCGCCGAGCTCGAGCCCCACGACCTTGTCGACCTCGCTGTCCTTGGCTGTCAGCATGATCACCGGCACCGTGGAGCGGGCCCGCAGCGCCCGGCAGACCTCCGTCCCGGACAGGCCGGGGAGCATCAGGTCCAGCAGCACGAGGTCGGCGCCGTGCCGGTCGAAGGCCTCGAGGGCGGCCGGGCCGGTCTCGACCAGGTGCACCTCGAAGCCCTCCTTGTGCAGCATGTAGGACAGGGCGTCGCGGAACGACTCCTCGTCCTCGACCACCAGGATCCGGGTCACTGAGCATCCTCCGAAGCGTCCGTCACGGGAGCGGCGGGCAGCCGCAGGGTGAAGGTGGAGCCGGCGCCCTCCGCGCTCCACACGGTGACCTCCCCGCCGTGCCCGGCGGCGACGTGCTTGACGATCGACAGGCCGAGTCCCGTGCCGCCGGTCTGCCGGGAGCGGGCCGCGTCGACGCGGTAGAACCGCTCGAAGATCCGGTCGCGCTCGGCCTCGGCGATCCCCGGTCCCTCGTCGCTGACGCTGATCTCGGCGACCGCCCCCGCTCCCTCGCCGACGAGGTTGCCCGCGACCGCGACGCGGGTGCCCTCGGGTGCGTAGCGGACGGCGTTGTCGACCAGGTTGCCGAGGGCGGTGACGAGCTGACGGGAGTCGCCCATCACCTTCAGGCCGCGGCGGCCGCCGCAGACCACCGTCATCGACCGGGTCTCGGCGGTGAGCCGGCTGCGGTCCACGGCCTCGGCGATGACGTCATCCAGCGAGACGAGCACCGGCGAGCTCAGCGGGTCGTGACCCTGCAGCCGGGACAGCTCGATGACGTCCTGCACGAGCCGGGACAGCCGGTCCGTCTCGTGCTGCATCCGGCCGGCGAACCGACGTACGGCCTCGGGGTCGTCCGCCGCGTCGAGAAGCGCCTCCGCCAGCAGCGACATCGCACCGACCGGCGTCTTGAGCTCGTGGCTGACGTTGGCGACGAAGTCCCGGCGCACGGCATCGACCCGACGCGCCTCGGTGTGGTCCTCGACGAGCAGCAGGACCAGCGCCGAGCTGAGCGGCGCGACCCGGGCGAAGACGGCGAGGGTGGACGTGCCGATGGGGCCGCGGGGGAGCTCGAGCTCCGCCTCACGGATCTCCCCGTCGCGGCGGACCCGGTGGGCCAGGTCGAGCAGGTTGTCCGAGAGC
>DASVBQ010000103.1:0-7182 GCA_036375795.1 Actinomycetes bacterium | reverse complement strand
GCCTCCGGCTCGAACGGCGCGAGGTCGTCGGCCCCCTCGCCGAGGCCGACCAGCTTGACCGGGACGCCGAGCTCGCGCTGCACGGCGACGACGATGCCGCCCTTGGCCGTCCCGTCGAGCTTGGTCAGCACGATGCCGGTGACGTCGACGACCTCGGAGAAGACCCGCGCCTGCACGAGCCCGTTCTGACCGGTGGTCGCGTCGAGCACCAGCAGGACCTCGTCGACCGGCCCCTGCTTCTCGACGACCCGCTTCACCTTGCCGAGCTCGTCCATCAGGCCGACCTTGTTCTGCAGCCGGCCTGCGGTGTCGACCACCACGACGTCGTAGCCCCCGTCGACGCCCTGCCGCACGGCGTCGAAGGCGACGCTCGCCGGGTCACCACCCTCGGGACCGCGGACGACAGGTGCGCCGACGCGCTCGCCCCAGGTCTGCAGCTGGTCGGCGGCCGCCGCCCGGAAGGTGTCCGCGGCGCCCAGCAGCACGGTCCGGTCCTCGGCCACGAGGACGCGGGCCAGCTTGCCCACCGTTGTCGTCTTCCCGGTTCCGTTGACCCCGACGACGAGGACGACCGCCGGGCGGCCGTCCGGTCCGGTCGTACGCAGCGAGCGGTCGACGTCGGTGCCGACGAGGGCCAGCAGCTCCTCGCGCAGCAGGCCTCGCACCTGCTCCGGCCCGCGCTCACCGAGGTCCTTGACCCTGGTCCGCAGCCGCTCGACGAGCTCCTGGGTCGGCGCGACGCCGACGTCGGCGGTGAGCAGGACCTCCTCGACCTCCTCCCAGGTCTCCTCGTCGAGGCGGTCCCGCGACAGCAGGCCGAGCAGGCCCCGGCCGATGGATCGCTGGGAGCCACCGAGCCGGGCCCGCAGCCGGGCGAGCCGCCCGGCGACCGGCTCGGGCTTCTCGACCGTCGGCTCGACCGGAGGTGGCGGCGCGAGCACCGTGACGTCCCCGGTGGGGGTCTCGACGCGCTCCACGGTGGGCTCCGTCAGCGGCGGCAGCGGCGGCTTGCGCGGACGTCGGCGAAGCAGGGCGAGCCCGCCGCCGGCGAGCACGGCGAGGCCGACGACGGCCAGGACGATGATCAGGGTGAGGGTGTCCATCGCCGCCAGTCTCGCAGGGCGGACCGGGGACCGGGCGGGTCGGGTCGGCCGGATCTCGGTCCGGCCCGGCGGTCAGCCGCGACCGGCGGTGACCAGGAGGCGCGCGCCGCGGCGCAGGCGACGCTCGAGCCGCTCGAAGCGCGCCGACATGGCGCGCGACTTCTCCGGCGTCGTGAGCACGCCGAGCGGCGGTGCCTCGCCGGGGTCGACCCGGTCGGCGACGGAGGCGACCGCGTCGCTGATCCGGTCAGCGTGCGGCACCGGCGCGCTGCGACCGCGGTACGGGTAGGCGACGAAGCCGACCACGAGCAGGGCGAGGAGCCCGAGGACGACGTGGGCTGCGATCAGCACGGTCACGACGCGCCGTCTTCCCGGGGATGCGATGGACAAAACGTCACGATCTCGTCACGGACTGGGCCAGCGGTCAGGCCGGCTCGGCCTCCCGCAGTCGCTGCCCGATGACGGTGGTAATGCCGTCGCCGCGCATCGACACCCCGTACAGCGCGTCGGCGACCTCCATCGTGCGCTTCTGGTGCGTGATCACGATGAGCTGGCTGGCTTCGCGCAGCTCCTCCATGATCGCGATCAGCCGGCCGAGGTTGGTGTCGTCGAGGGCGGCCTCGACCTCGTCCATCACGTAGAACGGGCTGGGCCGGGCCCTGAAGATCGCCACCAGCAGGGCGACCGCGGTGAGCGAGCGCTCCCCGCCGGAGAGCAGCGAGAGGCGCTTCACCTTCTTGCCTGGAGGCCGCGCCTCGACCTCGATGCCGGTGGTGAGCATGTCGCCCGGGTCGGTGAGCACCAGACGGCCCTCGCCGCCCGGGAAGAGCCGGGCGAACACACCCTCGAACTCGCGCGCGGTGTCCTGGAACGCCGAGGTGAACACCTGCTCCACCCGCTCGTCGACCTCGCGGACGATGTCGAGCAGGTCGCGACGGGTGGCCTTGAGGTCCTCCAGCTGTTCGGCGAGGAACTGGTGGCGCTCCTCGAGCGCGGCGAACTCCTCCAGCGCCAGCGGGTTCACCCGGCCGAGCATCGCCAGCGCGCGCTCGGCGGACCGGAGCCGCTTCTCCTGCTCGGCCCGGACGAAGGGTGTCGGCTCCGGCTCGACCTCGCGCTCCTCGTCCGGGGCGGGTGGGGACGGTGGGACGAGCTGGTGCGGACCGTACTCCTCCAGCAGTGCGTCCGGCTCGACGCCGAGGTCCTCGAGCGCCTTCTGCTGCAGGGACTCGATCCGCAGCCGCTGCTCGGCCCGGGCCACCTCGTCGCGGTGCACGCTGTCGGTGAGCCGCTCCAGCTCGGCCGAGAGCTCCCGGGACCGACCCCGCAGCGCCGCCAGCTCGCCGTCGCGCGCCGCGCGAGCCTGCTCGGCGGCCTCCCGGGCCTGCGCGGCCCGGGCCAGCGAGTGCTCCAGGTGGGCCAGCGCGGCCTGCGCCGCGAGCGCGACCTGCTGCGCCACGGCCGCCTCCCGAGCCCGGCGCTCGCGCCGTGCCGCGGTGCGGGCCCGGGACTCGCGCTCCTGGGCGGCGGCCCGGGCGAGGCTGTCGGCCCGCCCGGCCAGTGCACGGGCCCGCTCCTCGCCGGTGCGCACCGCGAGCCGGGCCTCCATCTCGGCCTGCCGGCCGGCGCGGGCCCGCTCCTCGAGCTCGTCGCGCAGCGCGGTGTCCGGCTCCCCGTCGTCGGGAGCCTCCTGGGCGGCCTGCAGCCGCTCCTCGAGGCCGGCCAGCGACGCGCGGTCGGCCTCGAGCGCGTCCTGGGCGGCGGCGATCGAGCGTTCGATCCGCTCGGCCTCGCCACGCGCCGCGCGGGCCTGGGCGCCGAGCTGCCCGAGCTGCTCGGCAACCGCGGCCATCCGGGCGTCGGACTCGTGCAGGCGGTCCAGCGCGGCCTGGACGTCCCGGGTGGCGAGGGTCTGCTCCTCGGTGGCTGACTGCAGGGAGAACCGGGCGCGGTCGAGCCGGTGGCCGGCCTCGACGAGCCGCGCCTGCGCCTCGTCGACGGCGGCCTGAACCTCCAGCAGGCTCGGCGAGGTCGCGGACCCTCCGGCGGCGCGATCGCGGGCGAGGACGTCCCCGTCCCTCGTCACCGCCACCAGCGACGGGTGGGCCGCCACGACCGCCCGTGCCGCCGCCAGGTCGTCGACGACGACCACGTCGCCGAGGAGCCGGGAGACCGCCGGGCGGAGAGGCTCGGGCACCGTCACGACCTCGAGCGCGGCCCGCGCCCCGGCGGGCGCATCCGGGCGCGGCGCGTCGTACCGGCCGTCCGCGCCCACCAGCAGCCCGACGCGACCGCCGTCGTCCTCCTTCAGCAGCCGGATGGCGGCCTCGGCGGCGGCCACGTCGCTGACCGCGACGGCGTCCGCCGCGGACCCCAGCGCGGCGGCCACCGCGGTCTCGTAGCCCGACTGCACCGTCACCAGGGCCGCGACGGAGCCGAGCACGCCGGAGAGCCGTCCGCTCGCCGCCAGCACCGTGCCGGAGCCGTCCTTGCGGGCCAGTCCCATCTCGAGGGCGTCCTTGCGGGCCACCAGCTCGGCCCGCTCCCGCTCGGCCGCGCGCTCCTCCTGGCGCAGCGCCTCGACCCGGTCGTCGGCGGCGGCCAGGCGCAGCGTGGCCTCTTCGTGGTCGGAGTCGAGGTCCTCCTCGCCGGCGTCGAGGCCCGCGACCTGGGTCTCGAGGGCGGCGAAGTCGCTCTGGGCGCGGGCGGCTCGCTCCCGGGCGCCGTCGAGGGCCGGCGTCAGGCGCCCGACCTCGGCCTCCCCGGCCTCCACCCGGCTGCGCGCCGCGGCCACCTGGCCGGTCAGCCGGGCCAGGCCCTCGCGCCGGTCGGCCGCGGCTCGGGCGGCGGCGGCGACCCGCTTCTGCTCCGCCGCCAGTGCCTCCTCCGCCTCCTGGCGCGCGGTGACGGACGCGGCCAGCGTCTCCCGGTCGCGCTCGACGGCGTCCTGGATATCGCGCTCCTCGGCGCGGACCTGGGTGGCCTGCGCCTCCAGCGCGTCCGGGTCACGGCCCGGGCGCTCCTCGTGGGGCTCGGCCGCCAGGTGGCGCACCCGCTCGGCCGCCAGGCCGCCGGTCCCGCGGAACCGCTCGCGCAGCGAGGACAGGCGGTACCACGTCTCCTGGGCCCTGGCCAGGGTCGGTGCCTCGGCTGCGGCGGTCTGCTCCAGGTCCGTCTCGCGGGTCGTGGCCTCGGCGAGCTGGGCCTCGACCTCGGAGCGGCGGGCGCGCAGGGCGGTCTCGTCCGCGACCTCGGCCTCCAGGGTCGCCGTGAGCTGGACGAGGTCGTCGGCCAGCAGACGCAGCCGGGCGTCCCGGACGTCGGACTGGATGACGGCCGCCCGGCGGGCCACCTCGGCCTGCCTGCCCAGCGGCTTGAGCTGGCGGCGCAGCTCGACGGTGAGGTCCTGCACGCGCGTCAGGTTCGCCTGCATCGCGTCAAGCTTCCGCAGCGCCTTCTCCTTGCGCTTGCGGTGCTTGAGGACTCCGGCGGCCTCCTCGATGAACCCGC
Organism: Actinomycetes bacterium; assembly: GCA_036375795.1. Classification (GTDB taxonomy): domain Bacteria; phylum Actinomycetota; class Actinomycetes; order JACCUZ01; family JACCUZ01; genus DASVBQ01. The sequence continues at coordinate 2,569 of DASVBQ010000103.1, read as the reverse complement.
GACGCTCGTCCGGCCCGGCGGAGAGGACCGCGTCGAGCTGACCCTGGCCGACGATGACGTGCATCTCCCGGCCGATGCCGGAGTCCGAGAGCAGCTCCTGGACGTCGAGGAGCCGGCACGGCTGGCCGTTGATGGAGTACTCCGAGCCGCCGTTGCGGAACATGATCCGCGAGATGGTGACCTCGGCGTAGTCGATGGGCAGCGCGCCGTCGGTGTTGTCGATGGTGAGGCTGACCTCTGCCCGCCCGAGCGGGGCCCGGCCGGCTGCGCCGTCCTTCCCGGCGCTGCCGGCGAAGATGACGTCCTCCATCTTGCCGCCACGCAGGGACTTCGCACCCTGCTCGCCCATGACCCAGGCGAGGGCGTCGACCACGTTCGACTTGCCGGACCCGTTCGGGCCGACGACGCAGGTGATGCCCGGCTCGAAGTGGAATGTCGTCGCCGACGCGAAGGACTTGAACCCCTTGAGGGTGAGGCTCTTCAGGTGCACGCGGGAGTTCTCCTCACGCCCGACGCGCCGGCACCCCTGCCCACAGCGGGCGAGGCAGACACGTCAGGACGTACGTCGGGCGGGGAAGGCCGTGGCCAGCCTACCCGGCGGCCCCGGACGGTCCGGCGCCCGACGGCTCCGGCGCGCCGCGCCAGGCGGGCCTCAGGCGCGGGCGGCGACCAGCCGGCGGCGGCGGAGCAGCGCCAGGCCGGTGAGGCCGACCAGCCCGGCGGCGAGCACGGTCGCTGCCGGATCCGCCCCAGGCAGCGCGCCGACCGAGCCGAGCAGCGGCGTCGACGTGGCCGACCCCGGCAGGTCGACCGTGTAGACGTCCAGCCCACGGACCGCGTCGACGGTGTAGACGATGTTGGTCTTGTTCGAGCCCGCCACGCCGTTCTTGTTGCGCTGCGGCACCCAGTAGGCGTCCCAGACCTCGGAGAGACCGCTCGCGACGTAGCCGAACTCCGTGATGTCCGACGCGTCGCGCACGTCGATCAGCCGCAGGCCGCCCTCGTAGTAGCCCTGCGCCACGATGCCGCTCTGGTGGTAGTCGAACCAGTGCGCCGAGCAGAAGGCCATGTTCGGGGTGGACACGCCCTCGCCGAGGTCCACCGGGTTGATCCGGTCCAGCGGCGTGATGGTCCCCGGGGTCCCGTCCAGGCTCCCGACCCGCCAGGTCTGGAAGCTGCCGGCCGTGGCGCAGTCGGTGTTCTCGTAGTCCTCCTCGGTCACCAGCAGCACGTTGCCGTTCGCGACGCTGGGGGCCGCCGCCGGGTCGAACCTCGAGGCGTTCGGCCGCGCCGAGTTGTGGTGGATGAAGTCGTTCCACGGCCCGGTCACGCCGTGCTCGTCCGTGGTGGCCACCAGCCGGGGGGTCGTCGGGTCGGAGACGTCGAAGACCGCGCTGCCGCCCGAGCCGGTGTGGATGCCGTAGCCCGCGTCGTCGAAGTTCCACTTGTGCCCGGCGCCGCTGGTGAACACGGCGTTGGGGCCCCCGGCTGGCGAGTCGAACACGCCGAGCTCCCGCGGGGCGTCGAGGTCGGTGAGGTCGATCACCGAGAACTTGCCGTTCCGGCCCGCCGTGTAGGCGTACTGGCAGTCGGTCTCCCGGATGCAGCTGACGGTGTGCGTGTTGGTCTGCGTGGCGACCCGTGACCGGATGTGCGGGTTCGCCGGGTCGGTCACGTCGACGAGCATGACCTCGTTCGAGCTGCCCACGTGGTCGGGCGCCGTCGGGCTGTACTCCACGAGGTCCGCGCCGACGAGGACGAAGCGGTTGACGACGCCGTCGACCTTCTTCTCCCCGTAGTTCATCGCCTCGTTCTCGAACACGATGTTGGGCAGGACGCCGGCGATCCGCGGTGCGACCGGGTCCGACACGTCGTAGACCGTGATGCTGTCGGTGCTCGAGACGTAGAAGTAGGGAGCGGACTTCGCGAAGACGCCGGAGATCCCGGCGGTGTCCGGCACGTTGGTCACGAAGCGGATGTTCGGGCTGGAGATGACCGGGACGCTGACGCCGTCGGTGAACTGCTGGCGCTTCGTCGACGTGGTGGAGGTGTCGGTCTCGTGCGCCGAGGCCGCCGGGGCGGTCATGACCGCAACGACGACGAGTGCGGCTCCAGCAGCCAGCGGGCGGACGGCTCGGGACAGGGACGGACGGTGCACGCGGGCCTCCGGTCAGGGCGCGGCGGCGGGTGAGCCGCCTGTGCTCCCCGCCCCGGTTCGGGCGAGGGCAGTCACATGCCCAACGAGGGCATGAGACGCAGGTCACGTTTCCCGGCGCTCGGCAACCTCAAACGGGGCAAACCCGGACATGCGGACGGGACGCCGCGAGCGACGTCCCGTCGGGAGAAGGTTGTGCCGGTCTGACGCCTGGCGGGCCACCAAAAAAGGAGCCGGCGGCTCAGGCGAGTGCGGGCTCCTTGGCGACCTCGAGCGAGATCAGGTGAGCGTCGGTGACGCTGGAGGCGAGTGCGTCGTTCTCGGCGCGGAGCCGTACGACCTCGGCCTCCAGCGCGCGTACTCGTTCGTGGAGGCGCCGCATCTCCAGCACCGTCCGGGGGTCCGGAGCACCGA
>DASVBQ010000098.1:0-3291 GCA_036375795.1 Actinomycetes bacterium | reverse complement strand
CGAGCCGGTCCCGCATCGCCCGGACGGCGTCGGCGGTGGCCTCGAGGAGGAACATGACCTCGAACGCCGGGCCGCTCTCCGGCGCCTCGCCGGCGTCGGAGGAACTGGGCGCGGCGCCGCCCGCGTACTCGGATTGTCCCTCGGCGCGGGCCCTGGCATGGGCCTCGACCCGCACCGCGGTCGGCTCCGGTTCGGCGCCGGTGACGACCGAGGCCAGGGCATCCAGCAGGACGCACACACCGCGGCCGCCGGCGTCGACGACGCCGGCCCGGCGGAGCACCTCGAGCTGGTCCGGGGTCCGGGCCAGCGCGACCCGCGCCCCGGCGGCCGCGCGCTGCACGATCTCCGCCAGCCCGCCGGCGGCCTCAGCCGCCTCCGCGGCCTCGCGCGCGACGGTGAGCATCGTGCCCTCGACCGGCTGGGCGACGGCGGCGTAGGCGGCCTGCGCACCCGACGCCAGGGCTCGGGAGACCGTCCCCGCGTCGACCGGGCCGTCGGTGAGCCCGACCGCGTCGGCGATGCCGCGCAGCAGCTGGCTGAGGATGACCCCGGAGTTGCCGCGCGCGCCCAGCAGGGCTCCATGGGCCAACGTCGCGAGGACCCCGCCCGGGCTGGCCGGAGCCTCTCCCCCGGACGTCGCGATCTCGTCGACCGCCGCGGAGACCGTGAGGTGCAGGTTGGTGCCGGTGTCCCCGTCAGGGACCGGGTACACGTTGAGCTCGTCGATCTCCTCGCGCGCGGCAGCCAGCGCGTCCCGGCCCACCGTGGCCCACCGCAGCACGGCGTCGGCGTCGAGCACCTGCAGCGGGGTGCTCGGGGCCGAGGCGGCCGCGATGCTCATCGGGTCCTCCGTGGCGAGGGAAGGCGTCTGGTCGGGTGCCGGGCGGCGGTCTGGCCGCAGGGTAGCCCGCGGCCGGGCCGGTTCCGTAGGGTCGGGCGCCCTCGGTTGGCGTCCGGGCGCGACTCTCGGTTACCCTGCTGCGGTTGCCCGGGCGACGTACGCGCGTCCGGATCGTTCTTGTCCGCCCCACCCCTCTTGGAGATCAACCGTGGCTGCCACCTGCGACGTCTGCGGCAAGGGTCCGGGCTTCGGTCACAGCATCTCGCACTCGCACCGGCGCACCAAGCGTCGCTGGAACCCCAACATCCAGACGGTGCGCGCGATGGTGGGTCGGACCCCGAAGCGGCTCAACGTCTGCACCTCGTGCCTCAAGGCCGGGAAGGTCACCCGCTGACCGCCTGACCCGCCGCAACCGGCCGGTCCACCCCGTTCCGGGGCGGGCCGGCCTTTGTCTTGTCATGGGCCCGCTCAGAAGCTGGTCCAGCCCGCAGGTCCGGTCCACGCCGTCCCGTCGACGAGGACGCCCTCCCCCTCCTCCACGCGGCCCAGGACGCTCCACGCCATCGGCAGGTCCACGTCCGGCGGGAAGGTGGCGGCCAGCGCGTGGTCCTCTCCGCCGCCGAGCAGCCAGTGCAGCGGGTTCGCGTTGAGCGCGCGGGCGGTGTCCTGGAACTCCTGGGGTACGTGGAACGCGTCGCTCGACAGGCTCACCGCGACACCGCTGGCTCGCGCGACATGGCCCAGGTCGGCGACCAGACCGTCGCTGACGTCGACCATCGCCGTCGCCCCGAGCCCGGCGGCACGCGGCCCCTCGGCGTACGGCGGGGCGGGTCGGCGGTACGCGTCGACGAGCGCGCGCGGCGAGCGGAACCCGCGCGAGAGCACCGCCAGCCCGGCGGCCGCCCAGCCGAGCCGGCCGGCCACCGCCACCAGGTCGCCCGGTCGGGCACCGGAGCGCCGAACCGGCTCCCGGCCCTCCAGCGAGCCCAGGGCGGTGACCGAGATGGTGACCGACTCGCCACGCACGATGTCCCCGCCCACGACCGCCGCCCCGACGCCGGCGGCCTCCTCGGCCAACCCGTCGGCCAGCTCGAGCACCCAGTCGACCGGCCGGTCGGCCGGCACTGCGAGCGCGACCAGCAGAGCGGTGGGGACCGCGCCCATCGCGGCCACGTCGGCCAGGTTCGCGGCGGCGGCACGGGCCCCGACGTGGTGCGCGTCGGACCAGTCGCGCTTGAAGTGCCGCCCTTCGACGAGGACGTCGGTGGTCGCGACCACCCGTCCGTCCGGCGCTGCCACCACGGCCGCGTCGTCACCGGGGCCGAGCAGCACGAAGCCCTCGGGCGGCGACGCGGCGGCCAGCCGGGCGGTGACGGCGTCGATGAGGGCGAACTCGCCGAGCTCGCCCACGGTGCCGCTCATCAGTGCCTCCTGTCGCATGCGCCGTCGCGTCCCTCCGGGGATCCGATAGGTTCGCTCGCGATCGATGCTCGCTCGGCGGTTCGCCGCCAGACTCTACGAAAGGCCCCGCCGATGGTTGTCCAGGCCTACATCCTGATCCAGACCGAGGTCGGCAAGGCCGCGGCCGTGGCTCGCGAGATCGCCAACGTCAAGGGCGTGACCCTCGCCGAGGACGTCACGGGGCCCTACGACGTCATCGTGCGGGCGGAGGCGCGCAACGTGGACGAGCTGGGCAAGCTGGTGGTCGCGAAGGTGCAGGCCGTCGACGGCATCACCCGCACCCTCACCTGCCCGGTCGTCCACCTCTGAGCACAGGGTCGGCCTCAGGGCTGCCCTGGCGCGTGGCGCTCGCCCTGCTCGGGGCCGGGTTGCTGCTGCTCGCCCTCGCGGTCCGTTGCGGGGGACCCGGGACCGTCGCGGTCCGGCCGCCCGACGCGCCGGGCGTCACGGCGACCTGCCGGACGTTGCACGCCGTGCTGCCGGACCAGGTCAATGCCGGGGACCGGCGTCGCACGACCCCGGAGTCCGCGCGGACCGCCGCCTGGGGGCAGCCGGCGGTGGTCCTGCGCTGCGGGGTGCCGAGGCCGGCAGGGCTGACGGCCACCTCCGAGGTGGTCGAGGTCGACGGCGTGGGGTGGTTCCTCACCGAGCGGCCGCGGGCCTACGTCTTCACGACGGTCGGCCGTACGGCGTACGTCGAGGTGCGGGTGCCCGCGAGCATCCCGCGCGAGCAGGCCACGGCCCCGCTGGTCGACGTCGCCACGGCGCTGGAGCGCTCGGTTCCGCGGGTCTGAACCGGCGGGTCGGCAGAGACCAGCGGACGGACCGGACCCTCGGGCGCGTAGTGCCCTGCCGCAGACCTCTGCGGCAGGGCACTACGTCACCGCATGACACCACCCCGCTGGTTCAGCGTCCTCGCGCCCGGCTCGGCGCGGGCCACAGCGCACCAGGCGGAGGCGGCCACCTCGAACGGCGCCGGCGGCAGCAGC
>DASVBQ010000094.1:0-5110 GCA_036375795.1 Actinomycetes bacterium | reverse complement strand
CGAGCCGTACCGCCAGCAGTCGATGGTGCTCGTCCCGATGGACGCGCCCGGGGTCCGGCTGGTGCGGTCGGTTCCGGTGTTCGGCTACCACGACCAGCACGGCCACGGCGAGATCGTTCTCGACGACGTCCGGGTCCCGCGCGCGAACCTGCTCGGCCGGGAGGGCGACGGCTTCGCGATCGCGCAGGCCCGGCTCGGCCCGGGCAGGGTGCACCACTGCATGCGGGCGGTCGGGATGGCCGAGCGGGCCCTGTCCGCGATGGTGGAGCGGGCGAGATCGCGCGAGGCCTTCGGCCGGCAGCTGGCCAGGCACGGGGTGGTGGCGGCGCAGATCGCCGAGGCCCGGATGGCCATCGAGCAGGCCCGTCTGCTGGTACTCAAGACGGCCTGGCTCATCGACACCGTGGGCGCCAAGGCGGCCGCCGCCGAGGTCGCGGCCATCAAGGTCGTCGTGCCGCGGATGGCCTGCCGCGTCATCGACGACGCGATCCAGGTGCACGGCGGAGCAGGCGTCAGCGACGACTTCCCGCTGGCCGCGATGTACGCCGCGGCGCGGACGTTGCGCATTGCCGACGGGCCTGACGAGGTCCACGTCCGCTCCGTCGCCCGTGCGGAGATCCACCGTGCCGGCCGCTGAGGCGGGCCCGGCGGGCGATCCATCCCCGGCCGTCAGGCGCCGCGGCGGAGAAGTCGACGCCGCCGGCGTGGCACGGAGCGGCCGACCAGCCCGGCCGCCAGGGCCGCGATGGCCTCACGGGCGGGCGAGTCAGGGGACACCTCGGCCAGCGGCCGGGCCCGCAGGACCGCAGCGTCCAGCCCCTCACGGTCCTCCGGGACGAACGTGACGTCGCGGACCGAGGCGTAGCGGTGCAGCGCCTCCCGGAACTGGGCCTGCGGCTCGGGGCCGACGGCGCTGCGCCGGACCCGGTTGACCACGACCCGGGGCAGCACGCCGGGGACGGCCTCCCGGAGCTGGGAGATTCCGCGGACCAGGCGCTGCATGCCCACGGGATCGCCCGTCCCCACCGCCAGCACCACGTCGGCCTGCGCCAGCGTGGCCAGCGTCGCGCCGTTGCGGCGGGGGGCCGAGGTGTCGAACGAGAGCTCCTCGTCCTGCTCCAGGCAGAAAGCGCAGTCGACGACCGTCACGGCGGCCAGGCTCCGGGCCAGCTCCCACACCTGCTCGAGGGCCGCCGGGCGCAGCTCCGGCCAGCGGTCGGCGCGCGAGATGCCGGTGAGCACCCGGAGGTTCGGTGCCGCCTGTGGTGCTGCCTTCGCGAGCGCGGCGACGTCGAGCGTCCCGTTGTTGGCCATCCGGACCGCCGCTGCCAGGCCAGGCGCCTCGTCGAGGAGGCCGAGCACCTGGGCCACGACACCGCCGTACACGTCGGCGTCGGCCAGCAGGGCGCTCACGCCCTGCGCGGCGAGCTCGCCGGCCAGACCGACGGCGACCGTGGTGCGCCCCGGTGCCCCGGTCGGACCCCAGACCGCCACCAGCCGGCCCGTCCCGGGCTCCGCCGGCGGCACCGGCACTTCCGGGTCGTCGACCGCGGGCAGCGCCTCGAGCGGGCGGCTCCAGGCCGCGGTCGCCGCGGCACCAGCCGGGTCCTGCTCCTGCAGGGCGTCAGCGACGGCGGCCGAGATGTCCGCCGGTGCGGCGTCGGCCGGCAGCACGTGCACGACGCCCAGCTGGCGCAGACGGGTCCCGGCGGACTCGTCGCCGGGTGAGTACAGCCCCACGACCGCGACGCGGGCGGCGGCCAGCCGGGACAGGGCGTCCCGGTCCAGTCGGCGCAGCTCGGCCGACAGCAGCGCGGCCCGCGCCGTGCCGGTCGAGGCCACCGCCAGCAGGTCGGCCAGGTCCACGCAGCGCCGGACCACGGTGATGCCCGTGGGCGTGCGCTCGAGGCCGGCGACGAGCGCAGCCTCCCAGGTGGCCCCGGTGACCGCGGTGAGGACCGGGACGGTCACGACGCGCCCGCGACCCGGGTCGGCGGGCCCGACCCCGGCACCTGCACGACGTACACGGATCCGTGGGCAACCGCGTCGATGACCTCGGCGACGTCGACGTCGTCGACGAGCAGCGTCACGCCGGCCTTCGATCCGCTGCCCCCGAAGGCGCTGCCGCCGGACTTGACGTCCTCGCCGACCGTGACGCCGGCCAGGACCAGCTCGGGCGCCGCGGGCTGTTCGCCGCTGGGCGTCTCGCGCACGACGTACACGTCGACGACCCGGCCCTTGGCCAGACCCGCGACACCGAAACGGTCGACCTCGATCACCACGCGCCGCTGGTCGTCGGCACCGGAGCGACCGACCGCGGACACCGGGAGCAGCTCGCCCTTGCCCAGCGGCCGGGTCAGCACGAGACCTTCGAGGTCCTCGTCGGCCGAGACGTAGCCGCCGGCGACCTCGTCGAGCCGGACCGCGACCACGGCGACGTCGTCGTCGGTGAGCGGCGTGTCGGCTCCGAGGTCGCGCGTGACGGACCACACCTCGACCCGCTCATCGGCGTCGGCGAACACCTTGGCGCCCAGGACGACGGAGAGCAGAACCATCAGCAGCCCGGCGAGCAGGCGGGCGTCGAGCCAGCGGGCACGCGGGAGGCGGGACGCCGTCGGCGTCGGCAGGTCGGACACGCGGGCTCCCCCATCACGACGGCTCTCGAGCCGGACACAACGGGTCATCCTGCCGTACCCGGTGGCCGGCGCCCGAGCCGCGGTCCACAGCCGGCCGGTCCGGCCGCAGCGGCCAGCGCAGGCTGTGGAGAACGACGTCGACCGAGCGCAAGCGAAGGCATACTGGGTCAGCCGTGAGTGACGTCACGACCTCCGCACCACGTCCTGCCAGGAGCCGCCCCCGTGACCGTGCCGCCATCCGGACCTCGCTTCCTCCAGCTCGCGGACGTGGCCGAGATCCTCAACACGTCCTCGGCGCAGGTCTACTCGCTGGTCCGCTCCGGGGAGCTGCCGGCCATCAAGATCGGTGGCCGGGGGCAGTGGCGGGTCGAGGCCTCCGAGCTGGAGAACTACATCCAGCGGATGTACCAGGAGACCCGCGAGTTCGTCGCCAGCCACCAGTTCGGCCGGGGCCCCGCCGACGGTGCCGGCGAGGCCAGGGAGAAGTAGCCGGCTACCCGCCGGAGCGGACCGCCGCGAGAGCGACGAAAGGCAGCGTCCGCACCGAGGTCACGTCCTCGCGCCGGCGAGCCTCCCCGGCCGGGTGGGTGCTGACCTCGACGAAGTCGCCGCCGACCCGGTCGATGGTCCCGCTCACGACGCTGCCGTCCACCAGCCAGGTGGAGACCGGCGCTCGGTCGCGGGCGATCGCGCGCAGGGCCGACCCCAGCCCCAGCCGGACGAAGACCTGACCCGCGGACCCGGGAACGCCGGTCCAGGCAGACAGCCCCGACAGCGACAGCACCGCCGTGAGCGGGAGGACGATCTCCCGCCCTGCGCCCTCGTCCAGCAGCAGCCACTGCGACCCGACCTCGGCGAGCAGCCCCTCCACCAGGCCGAGACCGTGGACCCGGACGGCGACCCGCCGACCCGTCGCTGCGCGGAGCCGGTCGAGCACGGTCAGCTGCGCCGCCTCACGGCGGGTCCGGTCGGCCACCTCGGCCTCCATCTCCGCAGCGCCAGCTGCGGCCAGCTGGGCCTCCAGGTCGCGGAACAGGTCGTCCCAGCGCATCACCACTCCACTCCCCGTCGGCGCGGCCGTTCGCCGCCCCGGATTTCTACCGCATTGTGGCGGGCGCTCGCCACGAACACCATCAACAGACCTTGACAGGTGTCAACTGTGCGATTACAAACGCAAACGAAGGCAAACGTGCGGATCGGAGGCTACAAGTGACCACACCGCAGCGGGGCGTGGCGGCGGTCGCGGTGCTGGCGGCGGCCTACGTCGGCTCCTCGGGCCTGCTGGCCTGGGCCACCTCGGGGGTCGTGGGACGGGTCACGGCGCCCGGCCCGGCCGGGCTCGATGCCTCCGTGGGCCTCGCCGCGGCGGTGGTGGCCTGGACCGTGCTCTCCTGGCTGACCGCCACGACGCTGCTCGCCGTCCTGGCCACGGCGCTCTCGCGGGCCGGCTCACGACTTCCCGCCGCCGCCGACCGTCTCTCGCCCGTGCTGGCCCGGCGGATCGCTGCAGGGCTGCTCGGGGCCGGGCTCGCCGGAGCGCCGCTGCTCGCGACCCCGCCGGCCCTCGCGGCCGACCTGGGTCGCGGCCCGCAAGCGGCCGTGGCCATCGCGGACACCCCTCACCGGAGCCCGGTGCTCCCGTCGCTGGACCGGCCCGTCCCCGACCTGGCCGGGTGGACCCCCGACCGCCCGGCCGGCCCCGCGCGGACTCGAACGCCGGCTCCGGTGCGGCTCGTCACCGCCGCACCACACGCGGAGCAGGCCGTTGCCGACGAGCTGGTCGTCCGCCGCGGCGACAGCCTCTGGGACATCGCTGCTCGGCACCTCGGCCCGCAGGCTTCGGCCGCCGAGGTCGCTGCCGAGTGGCCTCGCTGGCATGCGGCCAACCGCGAGGTGATCGGCCCCGACCCGGACCTGCTCCTCCCCGGCCAACGGCTCGTCCCGCCACGCCGCTGACCCCGACGACCTGACCGACCCACCTGACCCCGACCGCCGCGACGAGGAGCCACCCGTGACCGAGACCGTGACCCGCTCGACCGTGCGCCGCCTGCCCGTGCCGGCTTGCGAGCCGCCCTACGACGACGAGCTGACCGGGGCGGTGCCGGCCGGCGGGCCCACGGCCTCCGCCGCCTGCCCCGGGTCGCCAGGGGCCGCGGTGCAGGGAACGCTGGCCCTGGCCTTCGTCCTGGCCACCGGGGTACCGGCTGTCCCGGACGCACCGCCCGAGCTGCGGCTGGTGCCCGCGCCGACCGGCCGCCCGGATGCCGAGGAGGACCTCGACGCGCTGGAGTTCGGACCTCAGCCGACGTCCCGGACCGAGCTGCCGGAACCCCGGGCGTGGGCCGGGCGGCTCGTCCAGGCGGTCGTCGAGGTGCTCGCCGGTGCGCGCCCGGTCGGCCAGCTCGTCCGCTGGACCAGCTCGGACGTCTACGACGAGGTCGCCGGCCTCGTCCTGGTCCGGACCGGCTCCGGAG
>DASVBQ010000088.1:0-3681 GCA_036375795.1 Actinomycetes bacterium | reverse complement strand
GCGGCCGGCGTCCCGCTCACGCTGCTGGTCGACCTCGCGGACCCGTCCGGCCCGGACTCGCGGCACATCAACGCCACCGAGGCCGCCGACCTGACCTGGCTGCGCGACCTCGCCTACCCGTTCCCCGACACCGTCGAGCGTTCGGAGCGGGCAGCCGGCTGACGCGCCGGCTGCACCCACCCTCCGACTCCCCGACACAACCGGGGCGCAGGAGGCGAATGAGGCGGACCCGCGGTCCCGGCAGACGTACGGAATCACGGTTGTGTCGCCGAGTCAGCGGGGTTTGACCTCAGCCCTCCAGCGCGCGCTCGGCCAACAGCTCCCCGGCGCGGTCGGGCGCCTCCAGCACCGCGGCGACCAGCAGGCGGTCGGCCCAGCGCCCCGCCGCCCAGGCCAGGCCCCGGGCCAGGCCGTCCAGCGTCGCGGCATGGACCGTGCCGTCCGGGTCCACCCACCAGCCGACCTCGTGCCCGGCCAAGACCAGGTCGTCGTGCTCCCGCCACGTCGCCGGCGCGCCGTCGAGCACCTCCAGCACCGCCGCGGGGACGTCGCGCAGCTCGCCACCTCGTACCGCGTGCGGAGCGCGCTGCGAGCTGGGCGCCACGTCGAGCACCTCGGCAAGCGCCGTCGCGGCCGACAGCGGCACGACCAGCGGTGGCCGCGGCCAGGTCAGCTGAAGGTGGTGCGGCGCGTCCACCACGACCACGTCGACGGCCGGGACGACGCCCTCGGCGGATACCCGCACGGTCTCCGGCGGGTGCACGGTGTCCGGGTCGACCCGCGCCAACGCCAGGTAGACCGCCCGCAGCGTCTCGTCCGGCACGGTCCGGTCGGGGTCGGCCAGCCGGTCCAGCAGCTCGTCGGCCCCCCCGGGCTCGGCCAGCACGTCCTCGAGGGAGGTCCGGACCCCGGCGGCGGCGAGGACCGCGCGGTCGACACCAGGCAGCTCGGCCAGCTCGTCGTACAGCCCGGCCAGGCCGGTCGCCCCCGGCACCCGCCACTCCCCGGGCAGGTGGCCGCCCAGCAGCGCGCGGGTCCGCAGCCACCATGCGGCGTGCGACGGCACCTCCGCCCGGCCCGTCGCACCGAGGTCGACGGGAACCGGGTCGAGCAACGCCGACCGGAGGTCGAGGTCGTCGGCGAGCCGGGACAATGCGTCGGGCCAGGAGTCGTCAGAGACGACGTCGAGCTCGCGGATGCCGCGCACCGCTCGCACGGTCGGCGGCAGGTCCACCGGCGCGAGGAGCTCGAGCGCCCACTCGACCCAGTCGGCGAGAGCCGGCAGCGGTGCGTCGTCGTCGACGGCCGCCGGGTCCAGCAGCAGGTCCTGCACCTCGGCGACGGTGAGGTCGGCGAGCACCCCGAGCGCGGCCAGCGTGTCCGACCCCCAGCGCAGCACCAGGTCCGGGTGCACGACTCCGAGCTCGCCAGGGGCGCCGAGTTCGGCCAGCGCCGACCCGGGCAGGAGCAGCTCGTCGGCGGACGCCGGGTCCCCCTCCTCGTCGAGCAGGCGCAGGGCGCCCAGCCACGGCAGCTCGCCGGGACGCAGCGCTGCGGCGGCGACGAGCGAGAGGACCACCTCGGCCAGGGCAGCGGGGTCCGGGTTGTCCCAGCTCGACTCGACCGCCGAGCGCACCTCGCCGCGGGCGAGCACGGTCCGCGCCGTCGCGGTGGACGCACCCAGCCGGGTCAACAGGGGGTGCGCGGCGTCGCCGTGGACGAGCCGCAGCCCGAGCGGCGACAGCTCCTCGGGCAGGTCGTCGCCGGGCAGCATGGCTCCACGCGGGCCACGCACCAGCCGCCCGTCGGCGAGCGGCACCGGCAGGGCGCCGAGTGCGTCCGGGTCGACCGGGCCCTCGGCGAGCGCGGCGTAGAGGTCGCGCCACCACGCTGGCGTGCGGTCCAGGTCGGCCAGCAGGTCCACCGCGTCGGCCACCCCGAGCCGCCGGCCACCGAGCCGCTCGAGGGCGGGGTGGTCCGTGACCAGCCCGGGCATCACCTCGCTCACCGCCGAGAGCGCGCGATCCCCGAGACCGACCACGCTCACCGCGTCCCGTGGGGCGACCGGCCCTCCGACAACCGTCCGGAGCACCGGGGCCCCAGCGAGCGCCGTGACGATCGCCGCGCGCAACCGGCCGTCGAGCCGGCCCACCGGGACCGCGGCCGGGACCAGCCCCCAGCGCTGTGCCGGGTCCTCGACACCGCCCACCAGGTCGACGTACGCCGCGGCGGCCTCGTTCACCAGCAGCTCCGTCAGCGGCCCGGGCGCGACATGCCGCCGGGTCGGGTCGAGCGGGAACGACGCCACGAGCAGAGCCGGCAGGTCCAGCGGCTCGTCGGTCGGCGTGGGGGCGTGCACCGTGCCGGGGACCGGCTGCCCGCGCAGCGGGCGGGCCCACGCGACCGACCACACCGGCCGGTCCCGCTCCTCGACCGGGCGGTCCGCGAGCAGGCCCGGCTCCAACCGGCCGGACCGATGTACGACCTGCCAGTCGCCGGCGTCGGAGACGACCCGTCGCACCCCGTCGACCTCGACGACGATCTCCTCTAGCGCTGGCAGCGCGATCAGCAGCGCGTCGTCGACGTCGGCGAGCAGCCGGACCACCAGGTCGCGGGCGCCGGCGTCCCGCAGCGGGAGCTCCACGACCGTCGTCGCGTCCGCGGGGGGCGGGGTGGACCAGGCGTAGGGCAGACGCAGCACCGGCAGCTGGCCGTGACGCCGTTCCAGCTCCGCCCGCAGGGACCGGACGGACTCCACCTCGTGGCGCACCGCGGTCGCGTCCCACCGGACTCCCCCGGTCCGCGACGCGATGCGCGGCTCGTCGGTGACCGCCAGCACGGCGGCGAACCCGACGCCGAACCGTCCGGCCGTGGCCGCGGCATCGTCCCGCTTGGTCGAGGCCCGTAGCGTCGCCAGCGACTCGACGCCGGGGGCGTCGAGCGGTGCGCCGGTGTTGGCCGCGACGAGCAGGTCGCCCGTCAGCCGCAGCACCAGTCGACCGGGCACACCGGCCCGCGCCGCGGCGTCGGCGGCGTTCTGCGCCAGCTCGACGACCACGCGGTCCCGGTAGCCGCCGCGGACCAGGTCGTCCTCCGCGTTGGCGTCCTCGCGGAACCGCGCGGGCGAGGCCGCCCAGGCGTCCAGGACCCTGGACCGCAGCGCATGCGTGTCGAACGGGTCCTCGCCCACGGCCGGCGTCAGGAGTGGCCGAGTTCCTCGGCGTCGGCGACGTCGTCGACCGAGCCGGGCGCGTGATCGGCCGGCTGGACCGCGATCACGTCGTATGCCAGGTGGTCGACGATCGGCGGCGTGACCTCCACCGGGCTGGGGAGCACCGCCGCCTCCGAGTGCGCGCCGCAGCCGTGGTCGTAGGACACGACCCGGCCGTCGCTCGGGGAGAAGACGTTGGCGCACACGCCGAACACCCGACGCAGGGGCCCGGCCATCGGCACCAGGAAGCCGCAGGTCGAGCAGTGGGCCGGGGCCGCCTCGGCGATCGGTGCGCTCGGCCCGCTCTCCCCGGAGTACCAGCGATCCACCGCGTCGTCCCGGCCGATCGGCGAGAGCACCCTCGCCCGGCCGAGTCCCAGCTCGTAGATCGCGACGCGGTCGACCTCGCTGTCGTCCGGCGCGAGGACCTCACCGAGGTCGAGGGCGGTGTAGCCCGGCTCCAGTCGCTC
>DASVBQ010000079.1:0-2808 GCA_036375795.1 Actinomycetes bacterium | reverse complement strand
CGCGGGACCCGGACGTCGTCGAGAACGATCTCGCCGTGGCCGTGCTGGTCGTGGTAGCCGAACACCGGAACCGACCGCACCAGCCGGACCCCGGGCGCGTCCATCGGGACGAGCACCATCGACTGCTGGCGGTACGGCTCGGCGTCCGGGTCCGTCCGGCCCATCACCACCAGCACGGCGCAGCGCGGGTCAGCGGCACCGGTGGCCCACCACTTGCGGCCGGACACGACGTACTCGTCCCCGTCCGGGCGGATCGCGGTGCGGATGTTGCGCGCGTCGGAGGACGCGACGTCGGGCTCCGTCATCGCGAACGCGGACCGGATCTCGCCGGCGAGCAGCGGGTCGAGCCAGCGCCGCTGCTGCTCGTCGGTGCCGACCAGGTGCAGGACCTCCATGTTCCCCGTGTCCGGCGCGGCGCAGTTCAGGGCCTCAGGGGCGAGGTCCGGCGACCAGCCGGTGAGCTCCGCCAGCGGCGCGTACTCGGTCACCGACAGGCCGCTCTCGGCGGGCAGGAAGAGGTTCCACAGCCCACGACCGCGAGCCTCCGACTTCAGGTCCTCCACCACCTGGGGCAGGTCGTGCGGGCGACCGGCGGCCGTGTTCGCGCGGCGCTGCTGCGCGTAGACCGGTTCGGCGGGCAGCACCAGGTCGTCCATGAACGACTGGAGCCGGTCGAGCATCTCGGCGGCACGCGGGCTCGGGGCGAAGTCCATGCGGGACATCCTCGTCCCTAGGATCAGACGGTGCCCGCCCCCACCCTGGTCGACGCCGGACGGCTCGACGCGTGGTGCGCCGGGCGGCTGCCGGGGCACGGCGCGATCGAGGTCGCCCGCCTCTCCGAGGGGCACAGCAACCTGACGTACGTCGTGACGCGCGACGGCCGGGACTGGATCCTGCGGCGCCCGCCCGCCGGCCCGCTGCTGCCGACCGCCCACGACGTGCTGCGCGAGTACCGCGTGCTCGACCTGCTGGGCCGCAGCGGGGTGCCGGTGCGCGTGCCGCGCGTGACCGTGGCCTGCGACGACGAGTCGGTCCTGGGCGCGCCGTTCTACCTGATGGAGCGGGCGGCGGGCGTCGTCGTCCGGGACGAGCTGCCGGGCTGGCTCGACGAGCCGGCCCGTCACGCGCTGGGACTGGACCTGGCCGCGGCGCTCGCCGAGATCCACCTGGTGCCCCCGGAGCCGTTCGTGGCCGCGGGTCTGGGCCGCCCCACCGGCTATCTCGAGCGGCAGGTGCGCCGCTGGGTCGGGCAGCGAGAGGGCATCCAGGCCGCGGTGGCCGCGGCCGGCGGTGCCGCACGGGAGCTGCCCGACTACGACGTGGTCCGCGACTGGCTGCGCGCGAACCTGCCCGCCGAGCAGGCGGGCACTGTCGTCCACGGCGACTTCAAGCTGGACAACGTGGTCGTCGGGCCGGCAGGCAGGCCGGCCGTGTCGGCCGTGCTCGACTGGGAGATGGCCACCGTCGGCGACCCGCGCGCCGACCTGGGCTACCTGCTGTCGTTCTGGCCGGAGCCCGGCACGGACTATCCGCTCGGCGGCCTGGTGACCTCGGCCCCCGGGTTCCCGCGACGGGACGAGCTCGTCGCGGTGTGGGAGCAGCGCACCGGCCGCGCTGCCGGGCGCACCGCGTGGTTCGAGACGCTCGCCGTGTGGAAGCTGGCCGTGCTGCTCGAGGCGTCGTACCACCGCCACCTCGCCGGAAGCACCGACGACCCGTTCTTCGCGACCCTCGGCGAGGGAGTCCCCGCGCTGCTGGCCCACGCCCGGGAGGTCTGCGGTGCCTGACCACGGTGTGCGATTGCGTGCGCTCGTCGTCGACTGGGGTGGGGTGCTCACCGAGCCGCTGGACTCGGCCATCCGAGCCTGGGCCGAGATCGACGGCGTCGAGTTCGAGCACTACGTCGACGTCATGCGCACCTGGCTCGGTCCGCACCAGGGTGAGCTGGCCCGCGACAACCCGGTGGCCGCCCTGGAGCGTGGGGAGATCGAGGTCCCGCACTTCGAGGAGCAGCTGGCGCAACGGCTCGCGCAGGCGGCCGGCCGGGAGGTCCGCGCGGTCGGGTTGCTGCAGCGCATGTTCGACCAGTTCGAGCACGCCCCGGCCATGTCCGCGCTGGTGCTGCGGGCTCGACGCGCCGGCCTGCGGACGGGGCTGCTGTCCAACTCGTGGGGCAACGAGTACCCCCGCGAGGGCTGGGACGAGATGTTCGACGCCATCGTCATCTCCGGCGAGGTGGGCATGCGCAAGCCGGAGCCGGAGATCTTCGCCCACGCGCTCGACCTGCTGGGTGTGCTCGCCGAGGAGACGGTGTTCGTCGACGACCTCGCACACAACGTGCAGGCGGCCGTGGAGCTGGGACTCGTCGGCGTCCATCACACGTCCTACGAGACGACCGCGAGCGAGCTCGAGGAGCTCTTCGGGGTGCACCTGCGCGACTGACGCGTGCGGGTGGACCGCCCCGAAACCGCGCGGGCCGGTCAGGCGGCGAACAGCAGCGACAGGCCGCCGACTGTGTAGGCGACCATCAGCACGAGCAGCGGGACCTGCCCGACGACTGCTCGCCGTGCCGGCAGGATCCGCACCGCACGGTCGTGGGCGAGAACGACGCCGAGCACGTGCCCGGTGACCACGGAGACGACCTGGAGGACGGCCACCAGGGTCGGATCCGCCAGGGTCGGGTCCACGCCGCGGCCGCCGGTGCCCAGCCAGTCGGAGCCGTTTCCCAGCGGGTCGGACAGCTGGATCACCGTCTGCTGCCCGACGAGGACGAGCAGCGACCAGTAGTGCGCCACGACATACCCCATG
>DASVBQ010000076.1:0-3960 GCA_036375795.1 Actinomycetes bacterium | reverse complement strand
CCGTGGTGGGCTCCTCGACCGGCTGCTCGGCGACGGCCTCCGTGGTGGGCTCCTCGACCGGCTGCTCGGCGACGGCCTCCGTGGTGGGCTCCTCGACCGGCTGCTCGGCGACGGCCTCCGTGGTGGGCTCCTCGACAGCCGGCTCGGTCGCCTCCGGAGCCTCCGGGGAGGCGTCAGCGGTCTCGACGGCGACGACCTCTGGGGTCTGCTGCTCGTCGAGGTGGCTGGGGGTCTCGGACACGGTGGCTGTCACTTCCTGGCTTGTGTGGGGAACGGGTGGTACGCGGCGTCAGCCGAAGATCGCGAGGACTGCCTTGGCGAAGCCGAAGTCGAGCACGCTGACGTACGCGATCACCATGAGCACGAACACGATGACGACGGACGTGTAGGTCACCAGCTCCTTGCGGGTCGGCCAGATGACCTTGCGCAGCTCGGCGATGACCTGCCGGTAGAACAGCGAGACACGCGCCGGGAGCGGCTTCTTGGCCTCCCGAGCCCGTGACGGGGTCTGGCTCTCCCGCGTCTCTGTCACGTCGTCTCCACCTGTCCGGTCATGTCGATGCTGCTCGTTCGCCGCTCGATCGTGGCGCCCGCACGCTCACCGCGGGCACCTCGCAGGGCCGGAGGGACTCGAACCCCCAACCGCCGGTTTTGGAGACCGGAACTCTACCAATTGAGCTACGACCCTTCGCCGGTCGCCGACCGGCCCGCACGCTCGCAACAACCCGTTTCCGGGCGTGCTGGCGCAGGGGCTGGAAGGCCACCGACGAGAGAGTCTACGCACAGGACGGGGGTCGGGTCGAACCGCGGACGCCGCCACGGCGGGCTCTCACCGGGTGGCAGCATGGCCGCATGACTGGACGGGTCTCCCACCGCATCGGCGCGATCAGTGAGTCGGCGACGCTCGCCGTCGACTCGAAGGCCAAGGCGCTCAAGGCCGCCGGGAAGGCGGTCATCGGCTTCGGCGCGGGAGAGCCGGACTTCCCCACCCCGGACTACATCGTCGAGGCCGCGGCCGAGGCGTGCCGGGACCCGCGCTGGCACCGCTACACCCCGGCCGGGGGGCTGCCGGAGCTGCGCGAGGCGGTGGCGGCCAAGACCCTGCGCGACTCCGGCTACCAGGTGTCCGCCTCGCAGGTCCTGATCACCAACGGGGGGAAGCAGGCCGTCTACGAGGCGTTCGCGGCCCTGCTGGACCCCGGTGACGAGGTGCTGGTCATCGCGCCGTACTGGACCACCTACCCCGAGTCGATCCGGCTCGCGGGAGGCGTGCCGGTCGAGGTCATGACCGACGAGACCAGCGGCTACCTCGCCTCCGTCGACCAGGTGGAGGCCGCGCGGACCGGCCGTACGAAGGTGCTGCTCTTCGTCTCCCCCTCCAACCCGACCGGCGCGGTCTACGCCCCGGAGCAGGTCGAGGAAATCGGCCGGTGGGCGGCGGACCGTGGCCTGTGGGTCCTGACCGACGAGATCTACGAGCACCTGGTCTACGGGCAGGCGCGCTTCGCCTCGATACCGACGCTCGTGCCCGAGCTGGCAGACCGCTGCGTGGTCGTCAACGGCGTCGCCAAGACGTACGCGATGACCGGCTGGCGGGTCGGCTGGATGATCGGGCCGGATGACGTGGTCAAGGCGGCGACCAACCTGCAGTCCCACGCGACCTCGAATGTCGCCAACGTCAGCCAGATCGCCGCCCTCACGGCCGTCCGCGGCGACCTGTCGGCCGTCGCCCGGATGCGCGAGGTCTACGACCGCCGCCGCCAGACGATCGTGCGCATGCTGCGCGAGATCCCCGGCGTCGAGTGCCCCGAGCCGTTCGGCGCCTTCTACGCCTACCCGTCGGTCAAGGGCGTGCTGGGCAGGGAGCTGCGGGGCCGCCGGCCCACGAGCAGCGCCGAGCTGGCCGAGCTGGTGCTCGACGAGGCGGAGGTGGCGGTGGTGCCCGGCGAGGCGTTCGGGACGCCCGGATACGTCCGGATGTCGTACGCCCTCGGCGACGACGACCTCGTCGAGGGAGTGACCCGGCTGCACAAGCTGCTCGCCGAGGCCCGCTGAGCCACCAGGCTGTGGACTCCTCCGCACCGGACACGCCGGTGGACCGGTGTGTCGGAGTCCACAGGAGCGGGGGACGGGACCTGCGGGCGCTGCCGAAGGCGCACCTGCACCTGCACTTCACCGGGTCGCTGCGCCCGGCGACGCTGCTCGAGCTGGCCGCCAGCCACGGCGTGCACCTGCCCGACACCCTGCGCGGGGTGCATCCGCCCGAGCTGCGCGCCACCGACGAGCGCGGCTGGTTCCGCTTCCAGCGGCTCTACGACACCGCCCGGTCGGTCGTGCGCGGCGAGCACGACATCCGCCGGCTGCTGCATGAGGCGGCGGAAGACGAGCGGTCCGAGGGGTCGGGCTGGCTGGAGATCCAGATCGACCCCACGTCGTACGCGCCGTGGCTGGGTGGCCTGACCCCGACGGTGGACGTGGTGCTCGACGCGGCGCGCGAGGCCGCGGAGGCCACCGGGGTCGGCATCGCGGTCCTCGTCGCCGCGAACCGGACCCGGCACCCGCTCGACGCCCGGACGCTCGCCCGGCTGGCCGCGATGCACGCCGGGCGCGGAGTGGTGGGGTTCGGGCTGTCCAACGACGAGCGGCGAGGGCGCACCGAGGACTTCGCTGGCGCGTTCCGGATCGCGGCCCGCGCCGGCCTGCTCGCGGCCCCGCACGGCGGCGAGCTGTCCGGACCGGGGCACGTGCGCACCGTCCTGGACGCGCTCGGCGCGCAGCGCGTCGGGCACGGCGTGCGCTCGGCCGAGGACCCGGCGCTGCTCGACCGGCTTGCGGCCGACGGCGTGACCCTCGAGGTGTGCCCCGTGTCCAACGTCCGGATGGGGGTCTACGACCACATCGAGGACGTGCCGTTGCGGCGGCTGCGGGATGCCGGCGTGTCCGTCGCCCTCGGGGCGGACGACCCGCTGCTGTTCGGGTCGCGCCTGCTCGACCAGTACGAGGCGGCGCGCACCGCGCACGGGTTCACCGACGACGAGCTCGCCGAGCTGGCCCGCTGCTCGGTGCGGGCCTCGTGCGCCCCGGACGACGTCCGTGACCGGCTGCTCAAGGGCATCGACGACTGGCTGGCGTCACCGCCCGGGACCGGACCCGGCTCCCGCGACACCGGGCCCGGCTCCCGCGACATCGGATAGTTGTTGGGTCACATCCGGACCGATCACGCATCCGATCCTGGGAAGGTGGGACGAGGTCAGAGCTCGCAGCCGACCAGGACCGGCTCGTTGACCAGAGTGATCCCGAACCGGTCGCGGACCCCGTCCCGCACCTCGCGGGCCAGCGCCAGCAGCTCGGACGTCGTGGCACCGCCCCGGTTGGTGATCGCCAGGGTGTGCTTGGTGGACAGACGCGCCGCCCCGTCGCCGTACCCCTTGCCGAAGCCACTGCGCTCGATCAGCCAGGCGGCCGACGCCTTGACCCTGCCGTCGCGTCCCGGCCAGCGCGGCGCGTCGTCGGGCAGCAGCCGCGCCGCCTCGTCGGCGGACAGGACCGGGTTGGTGAAGAACGACCCCGCGCTCCACGTGTCGTGGTCGGCCGCGTCGAGCACCATCCCCTTCCCGCGGCGGAGGTCGAGCACGGCATCGCGCACGGCAGCGGACGGGGCGCGCTCCCCCAGCTCGACCCCGAGCCGGCGGGCCAGCTCCGCGTAGCGGACCGGCGCACCGAGCCGGGAGTGCTCGAGGGTGAAGGCCACCGACAGCACGACGTAGCGGTCGCTGCCCTTGAAGACGCTGTTCCGGTAGGAGAAGCCGCAGGACGCGTTGTCGAGCATCACGACGTCGCCGGTCGTGCGGTCCAGCGCGCGGACCCAGGCCAGCGTCTGCGACACGTCCTGGCCGTACGCACCGATGTTCTGGATCGGTGCCGCGCCCACCAGGCCGGGGATGCCGGAGAGCGCCTCGA
>DASVBQ010000066.1:0-3854 GCA_036375795.1 Actinomycetes bacterium | reverse complement strand
ACGACCGGGATGGCCAACCAGGCGAGCGCAGACATGGCCCCAGGATAGTTCGGGTCAGGGCAGCCCGACCCACTCTTCGTCGCCGCCGGCGAACCGTTGGTGCTTCCAGATCGGCACCCTCGACTTGAGCTCGTCGATCAGTGCCCGGCACGCGTCGAAGGCCTCGCCCCGGTGCGGGCAGGAGGCTCCCACCACCACCGCGACGTCGCCGACGGCGAGGTCACCGACCCGGTGCACCGCCGCCAGGGCCCGCACCGGGTACTTCCCGGCGACCTCCTCCACGACGGCGCGCAGCTCGTCCATGGCGGAGGGGTGCGCCGAGTAGCCCAGGTCGGTGACGTCACGCCCGCCGTCCTCGGAGCGGACCGTCCCCACGAACACCGCGACACCGCCCGCGCCAGGATCGGCCACGGCCGCGTACACCTCGTCCACCGACAACGGTGTGTCGCGGATGTCGAGGAGCCGGACCACCCCGGTCATGGTCGCCTCTTCTTCCGGGCGATGCGCACCAGCGCGGCGGTCCCGACCACCGCGACGGCGGCGCCGGCCCCGATCGTGGCGTCGCGTTTGCCGACCCGGCGCGACGCCACCGCGTGGTGGCCGCCGGCCAGCTCGAGCAGCAGTCCGAGCGCGGTCGGGTTGTCGTACGCGGGACGCCAGCCCGCCTCGCGCAGCCGGGCGCTGGACACGACCCACGGGTGGACGACGTATTGCAGGTCGGTGGCGGGGGCCGGGATCAGGCCCAGCCGGTGCAGCCGCTCGGCGGTGCCGAACGCCAGCGAGGCCGGCAGCTCGATGCGACGCAGCCCGGAGACCAGCTCGACGTCCTCCTGCTCCATCCAGCCGTCGCACCCCACCGACACCGCACCGCTGACCTTCCCGAGGGCGGCCAGCTCCAGCGCGGAGACCAGGTCGTCGACGTGGCAGAACTGCCAGCGGGGCCGCGACTCACGCACCACGAGCAGCCGCGGCGCCTCGAAGTGGCGGGTGAGGATGCTGTCGACGCCCGGCCCGACGACGGTCGCCGGCCGGACCACGGTGACCTCGAGGCCGGGGTGGGTGCGCGGCGCCAGGCGGGCCAGCCGCTCCATCTCCAGCCAGTCCGAGAGCAGCCCCCCGTCCGGGACCGCCCGCAGCGGCGCGTCGTCGTCGAGCGGCACCGGGTTGTCCGGCAGGGCGCCGTAGACCATCGCCGATGTGCACAGCACGACGCGACGTACGCCGCTCGCCGCGGCAGCGGTCAGCACCGTCTGCGCGGCGCGGACGTTACGCTCCCCCCGGGCCTTGCTGTCCCCGCCGACCGCGGTGTCCACCGCGAGGTGGACGACGGTGTCGACCTTGGCGAGGCGCCCGGCCAGGCTCGGGTCGCAGACGTCCAGCACCCGCCAGGTGACGCCGGCCGGCTCGCCGCGGCGGGAGTCCAGCCCCACCACCTTGGCCACGTCGTCCCGGCCGGCCAGGCGCTCGGCCAGCATCGCGCCCAGCCCGTCGGCAGCTCCCGTCACGGCGATGACCGGCCGGCGCGTCCGGGGGCTCCGCCGTGAGCGAACCCCGGTCGCGGGGTCCTCGTCGGGGGAACTCACCGGCCCGCCGCCGGTGTTGGCGAAGTGGCTACGGTGGGTGGCACAGCAGTCATGGTGCTCCCATCCTGCCAAGTCCGCCCGCCGGACCACCCGACGACGGCACCCGAGGAGGAGACCGACGATGCCGCGAGGCCCGCAGTGAGCAACATCCCGTTCGGCTTCAACCCAGGTCCCGGCGAGGGTGACGACCGGCCCGATCGCGAGGGGTCTCCCGTCGACCCACTGGCCGCTCTGTTCGGCGCCGGCGGCGGCGACATCGGCGCGGCGTTCCAACGCCTCGGGCAGCTCCTGTCCTGGCAGGGCGGCCCGGTCAACTGGGACCTCGCCCGTGACGTCGCCCGACAGGTGGTGGCGAGCGCCGGCGACCGGTCGGTGACCACGACGGACCGCGAGCCGGTGCTCGACGCCCTCCGCCTGGCCGAGCTGTGGCTCGACGAGGCCTGCGCGTTCCCGGCCAGCGCCGCGTCGGCGGCCGCGTGGAGCCGCGCCGAGTGGGTGGAGGCGACGCTGCCGGCCTGGCGGGAGCTGGTCGACCCGGTGGCCGGGCGGGTCGTCGACTCGATGGGCACGCTGCTGGCCGGCGAGGGCGGGCCGATGGCCCAGCTCGGGCTGCCGCCGGAGCAGGTCCAGGCGATGTCCCAGATGGCCGGCCCGCTGCAGCAGATGATGCGCAGCGTCGGTGGCGCGATGTTCGGCAGCCAGATCGGACAGGCCATCGGCACCCTCGCGACGGAGGTGGTCGGCTCGACCGACATCGGTCTGCCCCTGGCCGGTGGCCGGGCCGCGCTGCTGCCGGCCAACGTCGCGGCGTTCGGCGAGGGCCTGGAGGTTCCGGCCGACCAGGTCCGGCTCTACCTCGCGCTGCGCGAGGCGGCGCACCACCGGCTGTACGCGCACGTCCCGTGGCTGCGGGGTCACCTGGTCGAGATGGTGGCCGCCTACGCCCGCGGCATCCAGGTCGACGTCGGCCGCCTAGAAGAGGCGATGGGCAGCATCGACCCGGGCAACCCGGAGTCGCTGCAGCAGGCCCTGACCGGCGGGCTGCTCGAGCCCGAGGACACTCCGGAGCAGAAGGCCGCGCTGCTTCGGCTCGAGGCCCTCCTCGCTCTCGTCGAGGGCTGGGTCGACGAGGTCGTTGACGGCGCCGCCACGCCACACCTACCGAACTCGGCCGCCCTGCGGGAGACGGCCCGGCGCCGGCGCGCGACCGGTGGCCCCGGCGAGCAGACGTTCGCCTCGCTGGTCGGACTCGAGCTGCGGCCCCGCCGGCTGCGCGACGCCGCCGCGCTGTGGCGGGCGGTGCTCGCCGAGAAGGGTCAGGACGGCCGCGAAGCCGTGTGGGCACACCCCGACCTGCTGCCGACCTCCGAAGACCTCGACGACCCGGAGGGCTACGCCCGCGGCGGCTCCGCGCCACTGGACCTGTCGGGGCTGGACGACACCGAAGCACCGCCCGAGCCGGACACGCCGTCCGACCCGGCGTGAGGACGCTGCGCGACGACGCCGAGCGCGTCCTGACCGACTGGGTGGCGCCCGACGCCGACCAGGAACGGCTCCGCCAGGCGTACCTCGAGCACCTGCGCGCCCACGACGACGGGATGCTGCGCTCCTGCGTCCCGGCACACGTCACCGCGAGCCTGCTCGTCCTCGACGAGACCGGCAGCCGGGTGCTGCTGGCGCTGCACCGCAAGGGCGGCTTCTGGGGGCAGATGGGCGGGCACTGCGAGCCCGGCGACGGCACCCTGGCCGAGGCGGCGCTGCGCGAGGGTGCCGAGGAGTCCGGCATCGACGGGCTGCGACTGCTCGGTGATGGACCCGTCGACCTGGACCGGCATGCGCTCTCGTCGGCGTTCGGCCCGTGCGGGGAGCACCTGGACGTGCGCTACGCCGCGATCGCGCCGGCAGCTGCCGAGCCGGTCGTGAGCGACGAGTCGCACGACGTGGCCTGGTTCGCGGTCGACGACCTGCCGCCCGAGACAGTGGCGGACATCGGGCGGCTGGTCGCCCGGGCCCGCGCAGCGCTCACCGCACCAGCACCGCGCGAGTGACCTCCCAGCCCTCGAGGCCGGGGTCGAGGGCGGACAGGTCGGCGGCGGAGCGCACGCGGTGCCACCCCGGGCCGACCGAGACGGCGGTACGCCGGGGCCCGGCCGCCCGGAGCCGGGCCACCGCGTCCGACGTGTCGAGACCGACCCGGGTCCCCATGACCCAGTCGGGCACCGGCACGCGGGTCGCCAGCGCGACCAGTCCCCCTCCGGCGCACGGCAGCAC
>DASVBQ010000063.1:0-2214 GCA_036375795.1 Actinomycetes bacterium | reverse complement strand
GGTGGATCCGGATCGCTTTCACCGTGATTTGGGTACGGGACCGGGGTTGCTGCATCCGACCCGCTACCGGCGGCGGAAGGACGGGGCAGCAAGCATCCCCTCTCCTCAAGGAGCCTGACATGCACGTTGTACGTCGTGCCGTGGCCGTCACGTCCGCCCTCGCCCTCGCCGCCGGCGGCGCCCTCGCGGTTGCCGCACCGAGCGCCGCGGCAACCGGCAACCGGTCGCTGGCCAAGGTCCTCACCTCCGACGACAACCGCTTCGACAAGAACGGCCGTGACTTCGACGTCGTCACCGAGGCGGCCCTCGCGGTCCTCAAGGCCAAGCCGGACTCGGCCGTGAGCGTCCTCACCAAGGGCAAGACCCGAGTCACCGCGTTCGTCCCGACCGACCAGGCCTTCCGGGTCCTTGCCTACGACCTGACCGGCAACTGGATCAGCAAGGAGAAGAAGCTGTTCAACACCGTCGCGAGCCTCGGCATCGACACGGTCGAGACCGTGCTGCTCTACCACGTCGTGCCCGGCGCGACCATCACCGCCAAGAAGGCGCTGGACTCGGACGGCGCGGCGCTGACCACCGCGCAGGGCGGCAAGGTCACCGTCGACGTGCTCAACCCGAACTCGGGCGCCATCCGGCTGCAGGACCTCGACGTCGACGACGTCGACCCGTTCACCATCCCGGCGCTGCTCGACATCAACAAGGGCAACAAGCAGGTCGCCCACGGCATCAGCTACGTGCTGCGTCCGGCCGACCTGTAAGCCGCACCGAGAGGGTGGGACGTCAGCCGGCGTCCCACCCTTTCGCGCGCTCCACGGCGGCACGCCACCGCTCGTACGTCGTCGCGTGCTCGGAGCGCTCCGTCGGGTCGAACCGTGCGTCGAGCCGCCAGGTCGACGCGAGCTCCTCGGTCGAGCCCCAGACGCCGGTGCCGAGGCCGGCCAGGAACGCCGCCCCGAGCCCGGTCGTCTCCAGCACCTCGGGCCGCTCCACCGGCATCGACAGGATGTCGGCCTGCATCTGCAGCAGCAGCCCGTTGGCGGCCGCCCCGCCGTCGACCCGCAGCGTGCGCACGTCGGGCAGCAGCTCCACGACGTCGCGCACCTCGAAGGCGATCGCCTCCAGGGTCGCGTGCGCCAGGTGCGCCCGGGTCGTCCCGCGGGTGATGCCGAGGATGGTGCCGCGCGCGGACGGGTCCCAGTCGGGCGCGCCGAGCCCGGTCAGCGCCGGCACGAACACCACGCCGTGCGAGTCCGGCACCGTGCGGGCCAGGGCCTCCGACTCGGGTGCCGCGCCGATGACGCCGAGCCCGTCGCGCAGCCACTGCACGGCCGAGCCGGTCACGAAGATGGCCCCCTCGAGGGCGTACGTCAGTGAGCCGTCCGGCGCCATCCACGCCACCGTGGACAGCAGACCGGCATCGGAGCGCAGCACCTCGGCACCGGTGTTGACGAGCACGAACGAGCCGGTGCCGTACGTGCACTTCGACTCGCCGACCTGGTAGCACGCCTGCCCGAACAGCGCGGCCTGCTGGTCACCCGCGATGCCGGCCACCGGGAGGTCGAGGCCGAGGAACGCCGACGGGTCGGTGCGGCCCACCTCGCCGTACGACGGGACCACCTCCGGCAGCGCCTGCCGCGGCACCCCGAACAGCTCGCACATCTCGTCGGACCACTCACCACGCTCGAGGTCGAACAGCAGCGTGCGCGAGGCGTTCGACGCGTCGGTGACGTGCCGCGCGCCGCCGGTCAGCCGGGCAACCAGGTACGAGTCCACGGTGCCCACGACCGTCGACCCGGACTGCACGCCGTCCCAGGTCTTGTGGTCGTGCTCGGCCAGCCAGGCGAGCTTGGTCGCGGTGAAGTAGGGGTCGAAGCGCAGCCCGGTCAGCTGACGAGCCCGGTCCTCGTGGCCACCCTCGCGCAGCCGGTCGCAGATGGCCGCCGACCGACGGTCCTGCCAGACGACCGCGCGACGCGGTGCGGCCAGCGTCGACCGGTCCCAGAGCACCGCCGTCTCTCGCTGGTTGGTGATGCCGACGGCCGTGACCTGGCGTCCGGTCAGGGCCTGCTTGCAGGCCGACAGCGTCGCCTGCCAGATCTCCTCGGGGCCGTGCTCGACCCACCCTGGCCGCGGAAAGTGCTGCGGGAACTCCTCGTAGCCGCGCGACACCACCCGGGCGTCCTCGCCGACCACGAGCGCCGTGACCCCGGTCGT
>DASVBQ010000061.1:0-2047 GCA_036375795.1 Actinomycetes bacterium | reverse complement strand
GAACAGCACGACGGCGTCCCGTGTCGCCGCGTCCTCGTCCTCGGCGCCGGGCACCGTCAGCGGCCCGAGCACGACCACGTGTTCTTCTGCTATCCGCAAGGGCTCGCGGCTGGTTGTCAGCACCGTGACGTGCGCGCCGGCGGTGCAGAGCTCCTCGGCGACCTCGGCTGCGGCGTCGAGGACGTGCTCGCAGTTGTCCAGCAGGACGAGCACGCCGGACCCGTCCGGCGTGGGGGGCACAGCACGTCCGAGGGGCACGCCGGGGGAGAGCACCGTGCCCAGCCGAGCGGCCACGAGGTGACGTACCGCCTCGCCGGTGTCGACGTCGCCGAGCGAGCAGAAGACGACGTGGGCCGCGGGGCGCCGGTGAGCGGCGGCTGCGGCCAGGCTCGTCTTTCCCACGCCCCCCACACCGGCGACGGTGACCAGCTGGTGCTGGTCGAGAAGCCGCGACAGCCGGTCGAGGTCGGCGTCGCGACCGACCAGGCGCTGCGCACCGCCGACGGGAACCGAGTCTCCGGTTGCCATGCGCACACTGTCGCACCGCATCGGACGTGGCACACGCGTCCACAGTGGGCGCCTGCGACTCCGTCAGAACGGCAGCAGTCGGCCCGAGGGGCTGCGGAGGTCCGGCTGCGACAGGACGGTCTTGCTCGTACATCTGCGGATCTGCATCTGGCGCATGTCGTTCACCCTCTTCAGGTATCTCATGCGGGTACGACAGTTCTTCGTCGTGCGGCGCCACCAGTACCGACCGACTCGACGACCAGAACTCATCGGTCGGACCTCGACCTCGCCTCAGCGAGGGCGACGGCCGAGGAAGGCCACCAGCCGGTCGCTCGGGCTGGCCGATGACGGTACGTCGACCCGCGCGGCGAACCGGGTCGGCCGGTCCGCGTCCCTGACCAGGAGCCAGCACAGCTCGAGCAGCTCCTCGGCGAGGGCCGGCGGGACCGGGCGGTCCTGGCGGCACGCCCGGGCGACGTCCCACCCGTGCACCGCGACCTCCACCGCGCCGGTTGCCGCGACGATGCTCGAGCTCAGCGAGCGGTCGGCGATCGAGATCTGGCCCGGCGCACGCGCGTCGGCCCAGGCTCTTGTCATCCGCATGGCACGGGTGCGCAGCCTGGTGACCGGGTCCACGGCGGGGTCGCCGTAGTCCACGTCGGTCTCGCCGCGATCCGGCGGGTCGAGGTCGACGTGGCCGTTCACGATCGCGTCGTGCAGCGCGAGGAGTGAGTCGTCCATGTGGATCAGCAGGGCGCGCAGGTCCCACTCGGTGCAGGGTGTGGGGTTCGACATGGCGTCCGGCGTGACGAGCAGCAGGCTGCCGAGGGTGTAGCTCATCGCGCGCTCCAGCAGCCCGACACCACCGGTCAGCGTCGGCAGCACGAAGCCCTCGTCAGACTGGTGGTCCGTCGTCATGCCCGATGCCTCCAGCGCGCGGATCCGTCGGAAGGGCAGACCACCTGAGGGCCGGGAACTCATCGGCGGCGGCCGATGAGTCCGCCCGACCGGCCACGTGACGTCGAGGAGGGGCTGAGTGGCACCGGAGCCCGGGCTTCTAGGCTCGCGCCATGTCCTCGACGGTCCTGCCCGAGCGCGCCCGCGTCGTCGTCATCGGCGGCGGCGTCATCGGAACGTCCGTGGCCTACCACCTCGCCCATCTCGGCCAAGACGTAGTGCTCGTGGAGCGCGACCGCCTGACGTCGGGCACGACCTGGCACGCGGCCGGCCTCATGGTCACCTTCGGCTCGACGTCGGAGACCTCGACCGAGATGCGCAAGTACACCCGCGACCTCTACTCCCGGCTGGAGTCCGAGACCGGGCTCGCGACCGGCTTCAAGCCGGTCGGCTTCATCGAGGTCGCGACCGACGAGGACCGGCTGGAGGAGTACCGCCGGGTGTCGGCGTTCAACCGGTGGTGCGGCGTCGACGTCCAGGAGATCTCGGCCCGCGAGGTCGGGGAGATGTTCCCGCTCGCCCGCACCGACGACGTCCTCGCCGGCTTCTACGTCGCCGAGGACGGCCGGGCCAACCCGGTCGA
>DASVBQ010000057.1:0-27479 GCA_036375795.1 Actinomycetes bacterium | reverse complement strand
CCGACCGGTCCCCACTCCAGGGCCACGGACATGCGCGCGAGGGTACGCCCGGGGAGCCACCTGCTCCACTGCCTCGGGCTACCCGGCCACCTCGGCGAGCGCCAGCCAGCGCTCCTCGAGTGCGACCCGCTCGTCCTGCAGGGCCCGCAACGCCGTGTCCAGATCGAGCACCCGCTCGTGGTCAGTGGCCGCCGCAGCCATGTCCTCGTGCAGCCGGGCCTCCCGGTCGCGAAGCTTGTCCAGCGCGCGCTCGAGCCGAGCCAGCTCCTTGCGCGCGGCGCGGGCGGCTGCCGCGTCGCTGACCTGGCTGGCCCCGGCGCCGGCGCCCGGACTGGGCGCAGGCGCGGCCGGCGCCGCCACAGCGGCGCGCCGCAGCGCGAGGTACTCGTCGATGCCGCCCGGGAGGTCGCGCAGCCGCCCGTCCCCGAGCAGCGCCATCGTCCGGTCGCAGACCCGCTCCAGGAAGTAACGGTCGTGGGAGACGACGAGGAGCGTCCCGGCCCAGCCGTCGAGCAGGTCCTCCAACGCGGTCAGCGTGTCGATGTCGAGGTCGTTCGTCGGCTCGTCGAGCAGCAGCACGTTGGGCTCGTCCATCAGCAGCCGCA
Organism: Actinomycetes bacterium; assembly: GCA_036375795.1. Classification (GTDB taxonomy): domain Bacteria; phylum Actinomycetota; class Actinomycetes; order JACCUZ01; family JACCUZ01; genus DASVBQ01. The sequence goes on along the minus strand of DASVBQ010000057.1, from coordinate 26,874 downwards.
GCAGCTGCAGCCGGCGCCGTTCGCCGCCGGACAGCTCACCGACGGGGGTCCACTGCGCGGTGCCCACGAACCCGAAGCGCTCGCACATCTGCGTCGCCGTGATCGTCCTGCGTCCGGCGGAACCGGCAGATGAACTCGGCCCGAGGTCGAGCACGCCACGCACCGACTCGACGGCCTCCAGCACCCGCAGCGCCGGGTCGAGCTCGACGACGTCCTGCGACAGGTGGGCCACCCGGACCGTCACCCCGCGCACGACCCTGCCCGTGGCCGGCGCGAGGTCACCGGTCAGCAGCCGCAGCAGCGACGTCTTGCCCGAGCCGTTGACCCCCGCGATGCCGAGCCGGTCACCGGGCCCCACCTGCCACGTCAGGCCGTCGAGCAGCACCCTCCCCCCGACGGTGACGGTCGCGTCCTGCACGTCGTACACCGCCTTGCCGAGGCGGGCGCTGGCGAAGCGCATCAGCTCCACGCGGTCCCGCGGGGGTGGCTCCTCGGCGATCAGCGCGTTCGCCGCGTCGATCCGGAATCGCGGCTTCGACGTGCGCGCCGGCGGCCCGCGGCGCAGCCAGGCCAGCTCCTTGCGCACCAGGTTGGCCCGGCGGGCGTCGGTGGCCGCCTGGACGCGGTCGCGCTCCGCGCGCGCGAGGACGTACGCGGAGTAGCCGCCCTCGTAGGCGCGCACCGCGCCGCCCTGCACCTCCCAGGTGACCGAGCAGACAGCGTCGAGGAACCACCGGTCGTGCGTGACGACCACCAGCGCCTCCCGACGCGCCGTCAGGTGCCTCGCCAGCCAGTCGATGGCCTCGACGTCGAGGTGGTTGGTCGGCTCGTCGAGCACCAGCAGGTCGTGCTCGGAGACGAGCGCGCGGGCGAGCGCCACCCGGCGCCGCTCCCCACCGGAGAGTGGCCCGACCGGCCGGTCGAGCATGGCGTCGAGGTCCGCCCGCTCGCCGAACAGGCCCGCGAGGACCTCGCGCACCCGGGCGTCGGACGCCCACTCGTGCGCCGGACCCTCGCCGACGACCAGGGAGCGCACGGTCACCCTCGGGTCGAGGTCGTCCCGTTGCGCCACCGCGGCGACCCGAAGGCCACCGGTGTGTGTGACCCGGCCGGCGTCCGGCGGCTCGACGCGGGTCAGCAGCCGCAACAGCGTCGACTTGCCGTCACCGTTTCGCCCGACGACACCGACGCGGTCGCCCTCGGCCACACCGAGGGAGACCCGGTCGAGGAGGACCCTGGTGCCGTACCCCTTCGTGACACCCTCGAGGTTGACCAGGTTCCGCGGGGGCACTCAGCCCTCCCCGACCAGGCGCGCGCCCGCGACCGGTCCGTGGGCGCGCTTGACCGAACGGCAGGTGCCCGTCGCACTCAGCGCGACCGCGATGTCGATGGCGTGCTCGGGGCTGCGCGCCAGGAAGACCACGGTCGGCCCGCTGCCGGACACCATTGCGCCGAGCGCGCCGGCCTCCCTGCCCGTGGCGAGCGTCTGCTTCAACGCCGGCCGCAGCGAGCATGCGGCGTCCTGGAGGTCGTTGCGCATCGCCGGGCCGAGCTGGTCCGGGTCGCCGGCCCGAAGCGCCGCCATCATCGCGTCGCTGACGCGGGGCTCGGGCAGCACCTGGCCGGCCCGGAGCCGGTCGCACTCCGCGTAGACCGCGGGCGTCGACAGCCCCCCGTCGGCGAGCGCCACGACCCACTCGAACCGGCCCCTTGCGAGGACCGGGGTCAGCACCTCGCCGCGACCGGTGCCCAAGGCGGTGCCACCGACCAGCGAGAACGGCACGTCGCTGCCGAGGCCGGCAGCCACCTTGGCGAGCTGCGCACGCGACAACCCCGTCTGCCAGAGCGCGTCACAGGCCACGAGGGCTGCCGCCGCGTCCGCGCTGCCGCCGGCCATCCCACCGGCCACCGGGATGCCCTTGGCGATGTGCAGCTGGACGTCCGGATCCAACCCCACGTGTCGTGCCAGGGCGATCGCCGCGGCGGCCGCCAGGTTGGTGGAGTCGAGCGGTACGTCGCCGACCGGGACGCCGGTCGCCCCGTCGACCGTCACGGCCAGCCGGTCCGCCGGGGTCGCGGTGACCTCGTCGTACAGCGAGATCGCGTGGTAGGCGGTCGCCACGTCGTGGAATCCGTCTCGGCGCGCGCCGCCAACGGCAAGCTCGAGGTTGATCTTCGCCGGCGCGCGTGCGGTCACCGAGCTCATGCGGGGTCCCCGGGGAATCGGGAGCGCAGCGAGCGATTCCGTGGGGCGTTCATGCGGGGTCCCCGGGGAATCGCGAGCGCATTGAGCGATTCCGTGGGGTGCTCATGGGCGCCACCCTAGGCAGAAGTACGCCGTGATCACGAAAGCTCCTGCGTGCGCCTACGGCTGGGAACCTTCGCGCTCACGGGGTGGCGGCGGTCGACGGTCGGTGGGCGGCCAGCCGGGCGAAGTCGTCGACGCCCAGCATCTCCCCTCGGGTGCGCGGGTCGATGCCTGCGGCACGCAGCGCCTCCTCCGCCGCAACGGCCGAGCCGGCCCACCCCGCGAGCGCCGCGCGCAACGTCTTGCGCCGCTGGGCGAACGCCGCGTCCACCACGGCGAACACCTCGGCCCGGCTTGCCGTCGTCGCGGGCGGGTCCCTGCGGGTCATGGCGACCAGGCCGCTGTCGACGTTCGGCGCCGGCCAGAAGACGGCGCGCCCGATCGCGCCGGCGCGGCGCACGTCGGCGTACCACGCCGCCTTCACCGACGGGACACCGTACGTCCGGCTTCCCGGTGGCGCCGCGAGCCGGTCGGCGACCTCTGACTGGACCATGACCAGGACCCGCCGGATCGACCCGAACCGCTCGAGCATGTGCAGCAGCACCGGCACCGCCACGTTGTACGGCAGGTTGGCGACCAGTGCGGTGGGCGGCGGGCCCGGGAGGTCGTCGACCCGCATCGCGTCGGCGGTGACGACGGCCAGGTTGTCGGCGTACGCCGGGGCGCGCTCGCGCACCGTCTGCTCCAGGGCCTGGGCGAGCTGAGGGTCGAGCTCGACCGCGACCACCGACGACACCCGGGGCAGCAGGCCCAGGGTCAGCGACCCGAGCCCGGGGCCGACCTCGACGACGACGTCGTCGGGCGCTACCTCAGCCGCCCGGACGATGCGGCGGACCGTGTTGGGGTCGATGACGAAGTTCTGTCCCAACGTCTTGGTCGGGCGGATGTCCAGCCGGGCCGCCAGCCGGCGGACGTCCGCGGGGCCGAGCAACGCCGCCCCGCGATCCGGCTCCTCGGTCAACGCTAGGAGAAGAGGTACCGGCCGCAGACCGGCCACTGGCCGGCGCCGCTGCGCTTGTAGAGGATCTGCGCGCGGTAAGTCTGCTCCGCTGCGGTGTGGTCGGTCGGCACCCCGGTGCCGCCGACGGAGTGCCAGGTGCTCTCCAGGAACTGGTAGAGGCCGTAGTAGGGCCCGGCAGGGTTGTAGGCGTCGGGGTTGCCGCCGGACTCGCAGTTCGCGAGCGCGGCCCAGTTGAGCCCGTCCGCCTCCGGGGTGTTCTGTGGCACCGGCTTGGTGCCGACGAGCACCACCTGGGTGACCGGCTTCACCGTCACCTGCTGGCTCACCAGTCGGCGCGAGTCGAGCTTGCCGTCGAGGTACGTCTCCTCGTACCGCTTCTCGATGATGCCGACCTTGCCGTCCTCGAGGACCTTCGTGGTCCCCTTGTACAGCTTGTCGCTCTTGCGCTTGACGATCTCGAAGCGGATCGGCTTCTCCTGGACGACGCGCTTGCCGTCGACGCGGGTGATGCCCACGACCTGCTCGGAGTACGGCAGGGCGGCCAGGTCGGCTGTCACCCGGTCCTGCGTGCGCAGCCGAACGCCCGCCTCGGTCAGGGCGCTGCGCACCGTCGGAGCAGTCGTGGTCACCTCGTGCAGCTTGCCGTCGGCGAGGAACGTCACGTGGTGGGGCATCCGCACGTCGAGCTTCATGCCGCCGCGACCGATGCGCCGGCTGCGCGACGCCGAGAGATAGGCGCCGTCGGAGCGCACCCCGAGCATCATCAGTGCCTCGGACACCCTGCGCGCCGTGGTCCAGACGGTGCGCGTCTCGCCGTCCACTGTCAGCAGCACCGGGCGCCCGTACCGGACGACGACCTTCTCACCGTCCTGCAGGCCCTCGTCGAGGGCCGGGACGACCAGGTCGTGCGCGGTGTCGACCGGGATGCCCTCGTTCTCCAGCAGGCCGCCGACGGTGCCGGAGAAGCTGCGGACCTCGCGGTCCTGGCCGTCCACCGAGACCGTGACGGTCTTGTCCTGCGTGACGAAGGCCGTCGTGCCCGCGACGAGGCCGAGCACGACCAGGGCCTGCAGCAGCAGGGTCGGCACCCGGCGGCTCACAGTGGCGCGGGGAGCCGAGCGGTGGCGGCCAGCGCTCATCGGGCTCCAGACCTCGGCCGACAACGAACAAACAGCCAGCGACGGTAGCCAACAGCGTTCCGGACGGGCAAACCGACCCCCACGCGGTCACGCTGGGTCACCAGGCGCCGAAGGCAGCCTCCGTGTTCGCCGCGATCGCCGTGCACAGCGCGTCCTCGGCCACGTCGAGCACGTCGGCCATCGCCCGAACCGTGTGCGGGACGAGGTAGGACGCGTTGGGGCGCCCCCGGTAGGGAACCGGCGTGAGGTACGGCGCGTCGGTCTCGACGAGCAGCCGGTCCAGCGGCGTGACCGCCAGCGCGTCGCGCAGCCCCGCGGCGTTCTTGAACGTGACCGTGCCGGCGAACGACAGCCACCACCCGCGTCGGGCGCAGTGCTCGGCCATCGCCGCGTCGCCGGAGAAGCAGTGGAAGACCACTCGGTCCGGCGCGCCCGCCTCATCGAGCACGCGCAGCACGTCGTCGTGCGCGTCGCGGTCGTGGATGACCAGTGCCTTGCCGTGGCGCTTCGCCATCTCGATGTGCGCCCGGAAAGACGCCTCCTGCACGTCACGCCCGTCGGCCCCCGTGCGGAAGTGGTCGAGTCCGGTCTCGCCGACGGCGCGGACGACCGAGTCTGCGGCGAGCACGTCGATCTCGGCGAGGGCGTCCTCGAGCCGGCCGTCGGCAGCCAGGCGCGGCGCCTCGTTGGGATGCAGGGCGACGCCCGCGACGAGCTGCTCGTGCAGCCTGGCCGTCTCGACCGCCCACCGGGCACCGGGCAGGTCGCAGCCGATCTGCACGATCCGCGGTACGCCGACGGCGGCCGACGCCGCGAGCGCCTCGTCGACGTCGAGCCAGTCCTCGGGCGGGTCGGCGATGTCGAGGTGGCAGTGGCTGTCGGCGACCGGCACCCGCAGCGGGTCCGGCGCGGGCGGTCTCCGGCGCGGGCCGCGGGCGTCCACGCCGCGGGCCCGCATGGGTCCGGCGCTCACCCGCCGGTCGTCTCCTCGAGCCGGGCCAGCTCCTCGTCCACGATCGACGGATCGAGCTTGCGGAAGATCGGCGTCGGTGCGGCCAGCGGGGTGCCCGGGACGATCGGTGTCGGCTCCCACCGGGCCGCCGCCGACGCGTAGTCGCCGGTGATGACGGGGTAGTCGGCGTTGCCGGCCTCGGAGACCTCACGGACCTCGGGGAGTCCGGACCACACGCCGCGCCCACCGAGCAGCTCGTGCACCTGTTGGGCGGCGTGCGGCAGGAACGGTGTCAGCACCGTGTTGCAGTCCCGCACGGCCTGCAGCGCGACGTGCAGCACAGTGGCCATCCGGTCCGGGTCCTCGGTCTTGAGCTTCCACGGCGCCATGTCGGAGATGTACTTGTTCACCTCACCGACGATCCGCATCGCCTCGGTGATGGCGGCCTTCTGACGCGACCGGCCGATCAGCTCGCCGACGGTCGCGAAGGCGCCACGCACCGACTCGAGCAGTGCGGTGTCAGCCTCGGTGAGCTCGCCGGCCTCCGGGATCGCGCCGATGTTCTTGGCTGCCATGGAGACCGTGCGGTTGACCAGGTTGCCCCACCCGGCGACGAGCTCGTCGTTGGTACGTCGTACGAACTCGGCCCAGGTGAAGTCGGTGTCCTGGCTCTCGGGGCCCGCCACCGCGATGAAGTAGCGCAGCGCGTCGGCGTCGTAGCGGTCCAGGAAGTCGCGGACGTAGATGACGACCGACCGGGAGGACGAGAACTTGCGGCCCTCCATCGTGAGGAACTCGCTGGAGACGAGCTCGGTCGGCAGCTGCAGTGCGCCCAGCGCACCGGGCTCGCCGTCCTTGTCTCCCGTGCCCTCGTACCCGAGGAGGATCGCCGGCCAGATCACCGAGTGGAAGACGATGTTGTCCTTGCCCATGAAGTAGTACGACGAGGCGTCCGGGTCTCGCCACCAGCGGTGCCAGGCCTCGGGGTCGCCGCTGCGCCTTGCCCACTCGATCGACGCCGAGAGGTAGCCGATGACGGCGTCGAACCAGACGTAGATGCGCTTGTCGGCGCGGGCCTCCCAGTCGTCGAGCGGGATCGGCACCCCCCAGTCGAGGTCGCGGGTGATGGCCCGGGGCTGGAGGTCCTTGAGGAGGTTCCGGGAGAACTTCAGGACGTTGGGTCGCCAGTCGGTGCGCTCGTCGAGCCAGGCGCCCAGGGCGTCGGCGAGCGCGGGCAAGTCCAGGAAGAAGTGCTCGGTCTCGACGAAGTCCGGCGTCTCTCCGTTGATCCGGCTGTGCGGGTTGATCAGGTCGATCGGGTCGAGCTGGTTCCCGCAGTTGTCGCACTGGTCCCCGCGCGCCCCGTCGTACCCGCAGATCGGGCAGGTGCCCTCGATGTAGCGGTCCGGCAGCGTGCGCCCGGTGGACGGCGAGATCGCGCCCAGCGTGGTCTTCGCGACGATGTAGCCGTTCCGGTGCAGGGTGGCGAACATGTCCTGGACGACGTCGTAGTGGTTGACCGTGGTCGTCCGCGTGAACAGGTCGTAGGACAGGCCGAGCCGCGCCAGGTCCTCGACGATGACCCGGTTGTACCGGTCGGCGAGCTCGCGGGTCTTCATGCCTTCCGCGTCGGCCTGCACCTGGATCGGGGTGCCGTGCTCGTCGGTCCCGCTGACCATGAGGACGTTGTGCCCCGCCATCCGCATGTACCGGCTGAACACGTCGGAGGGGACCCCGAAACCGGAGACATGACCGATGTGCCGCGGGCCGTTGGCATAGGGCCAGGCCACAGCGGTGAGGACGTTGCGGGACATGCGTCCAGCCTACGGGCGCCGCCCAACCGGTTTGTCAGCCGAGCTTGGGCAGCCCGCGCTTGAGCTGGCGGGTGGCCTGGACGATCCGCTGCTCGTTCTCGATCAGCGCGAACCGGACGTGCCCGTCGCCCCCGGGCCCGAAGCCGACGCCTGGCGACACGGCGACGTCACAGTCCTGCACCATCAGCGTCGCGAACTCGATCGAGCCGAGGTCGCGGTAGGGCTCGGGGATCGGCGCCCAGGCGAACATCGTCCCGCGGGGCCGCTCGATCTCCCAGCCGATCCGGGACAGCCCGTCCACGAGGGCGTTGCGGCGCGACTCGTAGACCGCGTTGACCTCGGCCGGGTAGTCGGAGGCCTCGTTCATCGTGACCGTCGCGGCGATCTGGATCGGCTGGAACGTGCCGTAGTCGAGGTAGCTCTTGAGCTTGGTCAGCGCGGCGACCACCTCGCTGTTGCCGACGAGGAAGGCGACCCGCCAGCCGGCCATCGAGAACGACTTGGTCATCGAGTAGAGCTCGACGGCGCACTCCCTCGCCCCCTCGCACTGCAGGATCGACGGTGGCTTCAACCCGTCGAAGGCCACGTCGGCGTACGCGAAGTCGTGCACCAGCACGACCTCTCGCTCACGCGCCCAGTCCACCAGCCGCTGCAGGTCGGCCAGCTCGATGGTCGCGGTGGTCGGGTTGTGCGGGAAGGACAGCACCACCACCCGCGGCTTCGGCCAGCCCAGGTCCCACGCCTCCATGACGTTGGCGACGAAGTCCTCACCGGTCCCGACCGGCACCTGCCGGGCGTCCGCGCCGGCGAAGTACGGGCCCCAGATGTGGATCGGGTAGGACGGTGACGGCACGAGCGCCGCGTCGCCGGGCTGGAGCAGCACCCACATGAGGTGGCTGAAGCCCTCCTTGGCGCCGATGGTCGACAGCACCTCGGTCTCGGGGTCCAGGGTCACCCCGAACTTGCGCTGGTAGAGGGCGGCGACCGCCTCGCGCAGCTTGGGGATGCCGCGGCTGGCGGAGTAGCGGTGGTTGCGGCTGTTCCGCGCCGCCTCCGCGAGCTTCTCGACCGCGATCGTCGGCGACGGGAGGTCCGGGTTGCCGAAGCCGAGGTCGACAACGTCCCGTCCGGCCCGCCGCGCCTCACGCTTGAGCCCATCGATGATGGTGAAGACGTACGGCGGCAGGCCGGGGATGCGGCGGAACTCCATCCACCCAGGCTAGTGACGTCCGGCGCCCCGTCTCAGGACGTGGACGCCGGCCTGTCGGCCAGCACCGCCTCGTAGAGCTCCCGCCGGCTGGCCCCGTGGGCGGCCGCGACCTCCGCCGTCGCCTCCTTGAGCCGCTGCCCCGAGTCCACCAGGGCGCGGACCTCCGCCACCAGGTCGGCGGCGGCCGGCGTGGTCGCCGGCTCGGCACCCGCGACGACGAGCGTGACCTCGCCCTTGACCCCAGCGGCGGCCCACGTCGCCAGGTCGCGCAGCCCGCCGCGGCGTACCTCCTCGTAGGTCTTGGTCAGCTCGCGGCACACGGCGGCCGCCCGGTCGTCACCGAGTGCGTCGGCCATGGCGGTCAGGGCGGCCTCCAGGCGGTGCGGTGCCTCGAAGAAGACCATCGTCCGCGGCTCGGTCGCGAGCGCGGCGAGGCGGCGGGCCCGCTCGCCCGCCTTGCGGGGCAGGAACCCCTCGAAGCAGAACCGGTCGACCGGGAGTCCCGAGACCGCCAGGGCGGTCAGGACCGCCGACGGGCCGGGGACCGCGGTGACCGGCACCCCGGCCTGCACCGCAGCCGCCACGAGCCGGTAGCCCGGGTCGGACACCGACGGCATCCCGGCGTCGGTGACGACGAGGACCCGGCTGCCCGCGCGCAGGGCCTCGACCAGCTCGGGCGTGCGGGCCGACTCGTTCGCGTCGTAGTAGGACACGACCCGTCCGGCGATCTCGACGTCGAGGTCGCGGGCCAGCCGCCGCAGCCGTCGGGTGTCCTCCGCGGCGACCACGTCGGCCGCTGCCAGCTCGCGGGCCAGCCGCGGGGAGGCGTCGGACGGGTCACCGATCGGCGTCCCCGCGAGCACCAGCACCCCAGCGTCCACCGGCCCATCGTGGCCGACTTCTCGCGGATCGGATGCGTCGACCCGCGCCGGACCGGCCCTGGGCTCGCATCCGATCCCGCGGAACCCGGTCGACGAACGGCGCACCCGTACCCTGGGCCGGTGCTGATGCCAGCCGTGGACCGGGCCCGCGTGCGCGAGCGGCTCGTGCAGCCGATCCCGGGCTCGCGGCTGTGGGGCTGGGTGGGGCCGCTGCTGGTGACGGCGGTCGCCGGAGTGCTGCGCTTCTGGGACCTCAGCCGACCGAAGGCCTTCATCTTCGACGAGACGTACTACGCCAAGGACGCCTGGTCCCTGCTGCACTTCGGGGTCGAGCAGGACTACATCAAGGCGGCCAAGGAGGGCGCGCCGGACCCGGCGAACGCCAAGATCCTCGCCGGCAACCTCGACGGGCTGTGGACCGGTGACCCGTCGTACGTCGTGCATCCGCCCGGCGGCAAGTGGGTGATCTCGATCGGCGAGCAGCTGTTCGGGATGACGCCGTTCGGCTGGCGCTTCATGGTCGCGCTGACCGGCACGCTGGCCGTGCTGATGGTCGCCCGCATCGGCCGGCGGCTGTTCCGGTCGACGCTGCTCGGCTGCGCGGCCGGGCTGCTGCTCACGGTGGACGGCCTCGCGTACGTCCACAGCCGGACCGCCCTGCTCGACCCTCTGGTGATGTTCTGGGCGCTGGTGGCGTTCGGCGCCCTCGTGCTCGACCGCGACCGGGCCCGAGCGCGCCTCGCCGACCGGCTGGCCGGCGCGCAGACCGGGCGCTTCGGGCCCGGACTAGGGCTGCGCCCCTTGCGGCTGCTCGCCGGTGTCGCGCTGGGCATGGCGTGCGCCACCAAGTGGAGCGGGCTCTGGTTCCTGGCCGTGTTCGGCCTGATGACCGTGCTCTGGGACATGGGCGCGCGGCGCACCGCCGGGGTGCGGCGACCGTGGATCGGCGCGCTGGTCCGCGACGCCGCGCCGGCGTTCGCCTCGATCGTCGTCGTCGCGGCCGTGGTCTACCTCGCGTCCTGGACCGGCTGGTTCCTCGGCGGCGACGACGCGTACCTGCGCTACTGGGCGCGCGACAACCCCGGGCCGGCTCTGGTGCCGGACGCGCTGTGGAGCCTCTGGCACTACCACCAGGAGGCGTGGAAGTTCCACACCGGCCTCGAGACCTTCCACCCCTACCGGTCCAACCCGTGGGGCTGGCTGCTGCTCGCGCGGCCCGTGTCGTACTTCTACGAGGGACCGAAGCTCGGCGAGAACGGCTGCGACGTCGAGCAGTGCTCGCAGGCCATCACCGCGCTGGGGACACCGGCGATCTGGTGGGCCTCGGTACTCGCGCTGCCGGTGCTCGTCTACCTGTGGGCGGGACGGCGCGACTGGCGGGCCGGAGCAATCCTGGCCGGCGTCGTGGGCGGCTACCTGCCGTGGTTCCTCTACCAGGACCGGACGATCTACTCCTTCTACGCGGTCGCGTTCGTGCCGTACCTCGTGCTCGCTGTCGCGATGTGCCTCGGCCTGCTGATCGGCGGCGAGCGGTCCTCGCCACGTCGGCGACAGTGGGGCGCCGCCGCGGCGGGGGCCTACCTGCTGCTCACCGTCGCGAACTTCGGGTGGCTGCTGCCGGTCCTGTCGGCCGAGGTCATCCCGTACGCCGAGTGGGCCAGCCGGATGTGGTGGAAGTCGTGGATCTGAAGCGGTCTGAAGTGATCTGAAGTCCCGTTCCGGGCGTGACCTTGTGCCCTCCTCCGCCGGTCCCGCCCGGCCTAGCCTCCTAGAAAGGGTCCGGAGCGAGGAGGCACGCCATGGGCGCCCACGAGTCATCGACCGACCACCGCGGGCTCGACGTTCTGGACCTCGACGAGTGCCTCGCCCGGATGAGCAGGGTTCCGGTGGGCCGGCTGGTCTACATGCAGGACGGCGAGCCGGTCGTGCTCCCGGTCAACCACGGCGTCGACGGCAACGACGTGGTCTTCCGCACGACGTGGGGCTCGAAGCTGCAGCAGGCACAGCACGCGAAGCTCGTCGCCTTCGAGGTCGACGAGTTCGACGCGACGACCAGGACCGGCTGGAGCGTCGTGATCGTCGGCCGCGCCTCGGTGGTCTACGACGACCACGAGGTGGCCAGGCTGGAGAAGCTCGGCGTGAAGTCGTGGGCCGGCGCCCTGGACCCGGTCTTCTGGGTGCGGATCCGCCCGGAGCAGGTCACCGGGCGCGAGATCCCCAGGCACTGACCGAGGACCCTGGCCGGCGGCGGCAAAAGGCGGTGCGAGCGGGTTCGTGACCGCCGTACGGTCGGCGCCGATGCTCACCCGACCGGAACAGATCAGCGACCCTGAACTCCTGCGCGCGGTGGCCGACGCATGGTTGGTGGACCTGCGCTCCGTGGAGTACCGCCCGGTGGGTTTCGGCAGCCACCACTGGCTCGCTGCGGACGCCGACGGCGGCCGGTGGTTCGTCACGGTCGACGACCTGTCGGCCCGGGTCGCGGACGACGACGAGTCGCCGGACGCCGTGCACGACCGGTTGCGCGCCGCGCTCCGCACGGCCAGGGCGGTACGTGACACCGGAGCGGCCTTCGTCGTCGCCCCGACGCCGCGCCCGGACGGTGAGGTGCTGCACCGGCTGGACCGTCGGTTCGTGGCCGCGCTGTATCCCTACGTCGACGGTGCGGCCGGCGGCTTCTCGGACCTGCTGTCGGCAGCCGACCGACGGTCGGTCCTCTCCCTGCTGGCGATCCTGCACGACTCCCCCGTGCCGACCCGACGGGATGCCGGGGTCGACGACCTCGGCATCCAGGCCCGGGACCGCCTCGACGATGCCCTGGCCGCCCTCACCGAGCCCTGGGACACCGGTCCCTACGGCGAGCCCACCCGCCGGCTGCTCGCCTGGCACGGTGCGCGACTCGAGGGCGCCCTCTCGACGTACGACCGGCTCGCCGAGGCCACGGTTGCGGCCGCGGACCGCAAGGTCCTCACCCACGGTGAGCCGCACCCCGGCAACCTGATCCGCACCGCGAGCGGGTGGCGGCTGGTCGACTGGGACACGGTCCTCGTCGCACCTCCGGAGCGGGACCTCTGGCTGCTCGACCCCGGTGACGGGTCGGTCGCCACCACGTACACGGAGATGACGGGTCGGCCGGTGCATCCCGAGGTGATGGAGCTCTACCGCCTCCGCTGGGCCCTGACCGACATCGCGCTCTACGTGTCCGGCTTCCGGGCGCCGCACACCGGCAGCAGCGACGACGACGCGTCGTGGAGCTACCTGGAGGGGACTCTCGCGACGCTGGGCGGTTCGGCCGGGTCGTGAGGCGGGGCATGCCTCCGGACCCCGTCTGTGCACGTTGTCGGGGGCAGCGTGTTGGATCACTCGCAGTGAGCCGAACCGCGCACACGCACATGCCCACGGAAGGACGGGGAGAGCCATGGCCGAGGTCTTGTTGTTCCACCACGCTCAGGGACAGACCGGGGGGTTCCTGGCCTTCGCCGACCGGCTGCGCGACGCCGGACACAGCGTGCACACGCCCGACCTCTACGACGGCCGCACGTTCGCGACCCTGGACGAGGGGGTGGCCTACGCCCGCGAGATCGGCTTCGGGCAGCTGCTCGAGCGCGGCACCGCGGCCGCCGGCGACCTCCCGGCCGAGCTGGTCTATGCCGGCTTCTCGCTGGGGGTGATGCCCGCGCAGCGGCTGGCCCAGACCCGCGCGGGGGCCACGGGGGCGCTGCTGCTCGAGGCCTGTCTGCCGGTCTCGGAGTTCGGGGAGTCGTGGCCGGCGGGCGTGCCGGTCCAGGTGCACGGGATGGACGGCGACCCCTTCTTCGCCGCCGAGGGCGACCTCGACGCCGCCCGGGCACTCGTCGAACAGGCCGACGACGCGGAGCTGTTCCTCTATCCCGGCGACCAGCACCTCTTCGCTGACAGCTCGCTCCCGTCGTACGACGAGAAAGCTGCGACGCTCCTGACCGAGCGGGTGCTCGCCTTCCTCGGCCGCCTCTAGGGGCCGCCCGTGGTGGCGGTGGATGAGCCTGGGTGCTCGCGAGCCGATGGGTGGAGCTGAGGGGACTCGAACCCCTGACCCCCTCGTTGCGAACGAGGTGCGCTACCAGCTGCGCTACAGCCCCTGGTGGAAACAGCGAGATTACCAAACCGTGCCGGCCTGGCCGACCGCGCCGTCAGCGGGTCAGTCGTTGACCGCGCGCCGCTCGATGATCGCGTCGAGCTGGTCGCCGGCCTCGTCCGCGTCGTCGAGCAGGCCCGACATGGCACCTCGGCCGCTGCCGCCCGGACGGTCCGGGACGTCTGCAGGGCGCGGCTGCGGCACGTCGTCCGAGAGCTGAGCCTGCGCCTGGCTCCACGCTCCGGGGTTCGTCAGGTCGATCGCCGGTCCGCGCCGCGGGGCCACCGGCTTGGTGACGTACGTCGGGAGCGGCACCGGGACCGGACTCCACCCGGCCTCCGCCTCGCGCCGGCGCTTCTCCTCCGCCTCCCGGACGAGCCGCTCCGCCTCCTCGGCCTCCTGCCAGCGGCGCTCCTCGGCGGCCCGCTCCTCGGCCAGCTCGCGTCGCACGGCCATCAGCCGCTCGACCGCGTCGAAGCGCATGATCCGCGAGCGCGACCGCTTGCGGACCGCCTGGCGGGTGCGTGAGACGAACCGGTTGCTGCGGGCCTGCATCCGCAGGTGGACGAGGTAGCAGATCGTGGCGCCGAGGGCGACCAGCGCTCCCCACCAGGGGACGGGGCTGAGCGGGGTCACCAGCGTCGTGACGAGGGTCGCCAGGAGCAGACCGGCGAGGACCCGGCGACGGCGGACGGTCGCCGACGAGTGCGCCGCGCGCCGCCGGCTGGACCGCTGGGCCGGGACAGAGCGCCTCGGCTCCGGACGCGGCGGCATCACGACGTACCGCTTGTCCGGGGTCGGTTCCTTGCGGGACAGGATCCGCATCGCCTGGTCGAACCGCTCGACCGACCGCGACTCGGAGAGCTCCTCGTGCCGGCGCAGCCAGCGCGGGATGAAGTACGCAGCCCACATCACGATGATCACCGCGTAGATCAGGCCGCTCCCCACGACAGCGAACGCTAGGACGGGCGAGCGTCACGGACACGCACCGTGGCCGGTGTGTCGCGGGATCAGTCCTGTGACTGGTGTGACCTGTGTGGTCTCCCCTCACCCGAAGTGGACCGGTTCCGCGCGGCGCGTCGGTGCCTCCAGCCGGTCCACTTCGACGGACTGCGCATGCCTCAGATGCCCTGGCGGGCGCGCCAGCGGGCCAGCAGGCCCTCGGGGACCTCCTCGGCGGTGAGCGCGAACGAGATGTGGTCGCGCCAGTCGCCGGCGATGTGCAGGTACGCCAAGCGCAGCCCCTCTTCGCGGAACCCGAGCTTCTCCACGACCCGCAGGGACGCGACGTTCTCCGGCCGGATGTTGACCTCGATGCGGTGCAGGCGCAGCACGAGGAAGCAGTGGTCGACCGCCAGTGCGACCGCCGTCGGCATCACCCCGCGACCGGCGACCCGGGCGTCGATCCAGTAGCCGATGTGCGCGGAGCACAGCGAGCCGTAGGTGATGCCGCCGACGGTGAGCTGGCCGACCAGCTCACCGTCGTAGGTGACGACGAACGGGAGCAGCTGGCCCTTGCGCGCCTGCGCCCGCAGGTTGCGCACCATCGCCGGGAAGGTCATCGGCGGCCCGACGTCGCGCGGAGGCGTCGCCTCCCACGGGGCCAGCCAGTCCCGGTTGTGCGCGCGCACCGAGGTCCAGGCGTCGCGGTCGCTGCGTGTGATCGGGCGAAGCGCGACGCGGCCCTCCCGCAGGGTCACCGGCCACCCGGCGGTCATGCGTGGTCCCAGCGGTCGCGCGGGGTGCTCAGTGGTCGCTCCCGCTGATCTGCTCGACGGCGTGCACGAGCAGTGGTTCGAGCACCTCGAGCCCGTCCCGGACACCGCCCGGCGAGCCGGGGAGATTGATCACGAGAGTCGTCCCGGCCAGGCCCGAGAGGCCCCGGGTCAGGCTCGCGGTCGGGACTCCCTTCGCCACGCCGTGGGCTCGCAGGGCCTCGGCGATGCCGGGCATCGGCCGGTCGAGGACCCGCGCGGTCATCTCCGGCGTGCGGTCGGTCGGCGTGATTCCGGTGCCGCCGGACGTCAACACCACGTCGTACGCGGTGGCGACCGCCTCGCGCAGGACCTCCTCGACGGGGTCGCCGTCCGGGACCACGACGGGCCCGTCGACCTCGAAGCCCATGGCCACCAGCCCCTCGACGAGCATCGGACCCGTGCGGTCCTCGTAGACGCCGGCCGCGGCACGGCTCGAGATGCTCACGACGAGCGCTCTCATGGTGTCGACGCCCCGGACGACCCCTCGGTTCGCCGCCACTCCCCCGAGCGACCGCCGCTCTTGTGCTCGACCCGCACGTCGGTGATGGTCGCCGCCCGGTCCACGGCCTTCACCATGTCGACCAGTGCCAGCCCGGCGACGGCGACGCAGGTGAGCGCCTCCATCTCGACACCGGTGCGGTCGGCAGTACGCACCGTCGCCGCGACGTGCACGGCGTCGTCCTCGACCCGGAGGTCCACGTCCACGCCGTGGATGGCGATGGGGTGGCACAGCGGCACCAGGTCGGGGGTTCTCTTGGCGGCCTGGATGCCGGCGATGCGGGCGACCGCGAGGGCGTCACCCTTGGGCACCGAGCCGGCGCGCAGCAGGTCGACCACCTCGGGCGAGACGAGCACCCGTCCGGTCGCGGTGGCGGTGCGGACCGTGACGTCCTTGCCGGAGACGTCGACCATGCGGGCGGCCCCCGACTCGCCCACGTGGGTCAGCCGCCGCTCAGGCATCCGGGGCCCCCGCGGCGTCGGGAGCGCGGCGAGCGACCTCGTGGGGAGGGCTCATGACAAGCGCCGCTCGAGGACCATGACCTCGACTGTGCCACCGGCCGGCACCTCCGTGACGGCCTCCGGGACCACGACCAGCGCGTTGGCGTGGGCGAGGTCCCCGACGAGGTGTGACCCGGCGCCGCCGACCGGGCGGACGACGTAGCGGCCGTCGGCGACATCGAGCCAGGCCCGGGCGTACTGCCGCTTGCCGGCCGGTGACGAGAAGGCCTGCTGGCAGACGGCGCGTACGACCGGCCTGTGCAGCGGCTCGACTCCGAGCATCCGCCGGATCACGGGCCGGACGAAGACCTCGAACGAGACGTACGAGCTCACCGGGTTGCCGGGCAGGGTGATGATCGGTGTCCGGTCCGGCCCGATCGTGCCGAACCCCTGCGGCTTGCCGGGCTGCATCGCGACGGTGTCGAAGGTGACCGTCCCCAGCCGGGACAGCACCTCCTTGACGACGTCGTACGCCCCGACGCTGACCCCGCCACTGGTGAGGACCAGGTCGGCGCGGATCAGCTGGTCCTCGATCGCGTTCATCAGCGACCGGTCGTCGTCCGGGACGATCCCGACGCGGAAGGCGAGCGCGCCGGCCTCCCGCGCGGCGGTCGTGAGGATGTAGGAGTTCGACTCGTGGATCTGTCCCGGCTCGGTGCGGGCGCCCGGCTCCACCAGCTCGCTGCCGGTCGAGATGACGACCACGCGGGGGCGCGGCCGGACCAGGACCCGGTCGCGTCCCACGGCGGCGAGCAGGCCGAGCTGCCCCGGTCCGAGCCGGGTCCCGGCCTCGAGGACGACCTGGCCGGTGGTCACGTCCTCGCCTCGCCGGCGCACGTTCGCCCCCGGCTCGGGTGCCTGGTTGATCGTGACACTGGCGAGCCCGCGGTCGGTCCACTCGAGCGGTACGACGGCCTCCGCGCCCGGTGGCACCGGCGCCCCGGTCATGATGCGCACCGACATGCCGGGCTGGACGGTGTACGTCGGTCGCGAGCCGGCAGCGATGTCGCCGACGACGGGCAGCTGGACGGGGCTGGACCCGCTGGCCGGCGCCACGTCGGCGAGGCGCACCGCGTAGCCGTCGACCGAGGAGTTGTCGAACATCGGCAGGTCGATGTCGGCCGCGACCGGCTCGGACAGGATGCAGCCGTGCGCGTCGAGCAGCTGCAGGTCCAGCGGCGCGATGGCGTCGACCCCGGCGAGGATGTCGGCCAGGTGCTGGTCGACGCTCTTGAGGTCGCTCACTCGGCCAGCTCCTTGCCGACGTACTCCCGGAGCCAGCCGCGGAAGTCGGGCCCGAGGTCCTCGCGGTCGCAGGCGAGCCGGACCACCGCCTTGAGGTAGTCCAGCCGGTCCCCGGTGTCGTAGCGGCGCCCCTCGAAGATGACGCCGTGCACCGGCCCGTGCTCGAGCGACTGGGCCATCGAGCGGAGGGCGTCGGTGATCTGGATCTCTCCGCCCCGGCCCGGGTCGGTGTGGCGCAGCACGTCGAAGACGCCGGGGTCCAGGACGTAGCGGCCGATGATCGCCAGGTCGCTCGGCGCGTCCTCCACGGCCGGCTTCTCCACGAGGTCGGTGATCCGGACCGCCACCTCGTCGTCGGTGGGCTCGACCGCCGCGCAGCCGTAGAGGTTGACCTGGTCCTGCGGCACCCGCATCAACGCGACGACGCTGCCGCCGTGGCGCTTGCGCACCTCGAGCATCGTCGTGAGCAGGGGGTCGCGGACGTCGATGAGGTCGTCGCCCAGCAGGACCGCGAACGGCTCGCGGCCGACGTGCCGGGCCGCGCACAGGATGGCGTGGCCCAGGCCGCGCGGGTCGCCCTGCCGGGTGTAGTGGATGTCGGCGCGCACGGCGCTCTCCCGGACCCGGAGGAGCCGGTCGTGGTCACCCTTCGCCTCCAGGGCGGTCTCGAGCTCCCAGTTGCGGTCGAAGTGGTTCTCCAGCGTGTTCTTGTTCCGCCCGGTGACGAGCAGCACGTCGGTGAGACCTGCCGCGACCGCCTCCTCCACGACGTACTGGATGGCCGGCTTGTCGACGACCGGCAGCATCTCCTTCGGGGTGGCCTTGGTCGCGGGAAGGAACCGCGTGCCGAGCCCCGCGGCCGGGACGACCGCCTTCGTGACCGGCCGTTCGTCGCGCTCCGCGTCCGCCATGGGACCGCACCCTAACGGGCGGGCGATCACACGACCGGAACGTGCCAGCGGTCGCGCCCCTCGGCCTTGGCGACGTACAGCGCCTTGTCGGCCGCACGCATGAGGGTCGCCGGGCTCGACCCGTGCATCGGGAACGCGGCCCCGCCGACCGACACGGTGACCCGCAGCGGCTCCTCGCCGTCGAGCCGGAAGGGTTCGCGTCGCACCGCCTCGCAGATGCGCTCGGCCAGCTGCGCGGCGCCGTCGACGGTGGTCTCGGGGAGGACCACCACGAACTCCTCGCCGCCGTACCTCGCGAACGTGTCGACCTCGCGGATCTGCTCCTGGACCCGATGGGCCAGCTCACGCAGCACAGCGTCCCCGCGCGCGTGGCCGTAGGTGTCGTTCACCGACTTGAAGTGGTCGAGGTCGAGCATGAGCACGGCCAGCGGCCGGTCGAACCGGGTGGACCGCTCGATCTCGCGCGCCAGGCTCATCGACAGGTAGCGGAAGTTCCACAACCCGGTCAGCGGGTCGGTCGTCGACAGCCGCTGCGCCTCCTGGTGCAGCTGCACGTTGTCGATGGCGATGCCGGCCTGGCGGGCGAGGGTGCCCAGCGCGTCCTCATCGGCAGCGTCGTACGCGCGACGGTCGCGCCGGTCGTACAGCGCGAGCACGCCGACGACCGAGCCCGAGCTGCGCAGCGGCACGGCGAGGACGTCACCCGCCGCCGGCTCGGTGGCCGAGGGCTCCAGCTCGGCCGGCCCGGAGCCGATGCGGCCGCGGACCGGGGTGCCGGTCGCGACCACGCGGCCGAGCACGCCGCTGCCGGGGTGCACCACCGCCGGCGCAGGCAGCCCCACGTTGTCCAGACCCTGCTCGGCGACGAGCTGGAGCTGGTCGGCGGACCGGTACAACACCACGCCCGCGCGGCTGTCCAGCGTCACCAGCGCGGTCTCCAGCACGACCTGGAGCAACGCGTCGAGGTCGTGGGTGCTGCCGAGGGCGTCGCCGATGCGCTCGAGGCTGTCCCGCAGCGCCGCGCGGCTGCGCTCCAGCTCGCGCAGGCTGCGCCGCAGCTCGTCGGTCATCAGGTTGAAGGCGCTGCCCAGCCGTCCGGCCTCGCCCTCGTCGCTGGCGGCGATCGCGGTGTCCAGGTCACCCTGCGCGACCCGCTCCGCCGCCACGGTCAGGTCGGCGAACGGCTGGCTGAGCCCCCGGGCTACGGCGAGCACGAGCAGGCCGGCCGCCACGGCGCCGGCCGCCAGGATCAGCGGCACCAGCCAGGTCTGTGCGCCGTCGCCCGGGTCCGGCGCGGCAACGACCACGGTGTACGGCACGCCGCCGCGAGGCGCCTGGACGTGCACCCGCCAGCCGTCGACGGACACCGCACCGGTGCGCCCGGACGCGGCGTCGGCCACTGCCCGCGAGTCGGCGTCGTCCAGCGTCGAGGCGACGATGTCGCGGCCGGCGAGCAGCATCACCTCGCCATCGGTGCCGGCGCGCGCGGCGAGATCCTCCAGCGGCTGGCCGGCGAGCCGGCGCGCGACGACGGCCGTCGCCGCGCCCTCGACCCCGTCGATCGGCACCTGCTCGGCCAGGACCTCGGCACCGGTCCCCTCGCGCGAGCAGCTGCCCAGCGAACCCGGTCCGCCGGGGGACGCCACGGCGCGGCCCGCGTCGGCCACGACCGCGCCGTCCGGCGCCAGCAGGGCGGCGTAGTCGCCGTACCGGTTGTCCACGACGTTGGTGACCGCGTCCTCGGGGCTGGACGTCGCGGCCTCGAGGGCGACGCCGCGCGCGGCCAGGCCCAGCAGGCTGCAGTCGTCGGCCAACTCGGCGGCGACGGCGGCCGCAGCGACCTCGACCGACCCGGTGACCTGCTCGGACCGGGCTTCGGGCACGACGACGGCCAGCACGAGAGCGCCCACGGCCAGCGGCACCAGGAACAGTCCGCCGAGGACGAGCCACAGGCGGGTACGCAGGCTCACCTGGTCACCGTCCCTTCCTGCCGACCGCCGCGCAGCCGCGCGCTCCACCCCTCCGGACCGTGGCAGAACGGGCAGTACGGACGGGCGGCTGGAATGCTCTCACCCGTGACCGGGCCCAGGGAGGAGACCAAGGCCGCGCTGCGAGCGCGTGTCCTGGCTGCCCGGCGCGCCCTGGACCCCGCGCAGCTGGAGCGGGCCGCGTCCTCCGTCACCCGGTTCGTGCTCGACCTCCCGGACGTCATGGCCGCGCGGTGCGTGGCCGCCTATCTCTCCATCGGCACCGAGCCGTCGACCGCTGAGCTCCTGACGCGGCTGAGGTCGAGCGGCGTGCGCCTCCTGATGCCGGTGGTGCTCGACGACCTCGACCTGGACTGGGCAATCTACGACGAACCGCGCCAGATCACGCAAGACACGCACGGACTCTGGAACCCGGTTGGGCCGCGGCTGGGGGTGGACGCGATCGCGGAGGCCGACGTCGTCATCACGCCGGCGCTCGCCGTGGCCGCCGACACCGGGGTGCGGCTGGGGCGCGGCGGCGGGTGCTACGACCGGGCGCTCGCCCGGGTCCCGGCCGCGCGCCTGGTGGTGGCGCTGCTGCACGAGGGTGAGCTGCTGCCCCGCGTACCCACCGAGCCGCACGACCGGCCGGTCGACCTGGCCGTGCTGCCGTCGGGCGTGCACCGCTTCCGGCCCGCCGGCGCGGAGGGGCGTCCGTGACCGCTGAACAGCTGGACCTCCTGCTGCTCGTGGGCTCGGTCGTCCTCCTGGTCGCGGTCGCGGCGGTCCGCCTGGCGGTCGGCAGCGGCCTGCCGACGCTGCTGATCTACCTCGGCCTGGGCATCGTGCTCGGCGAGGACGTGCTGGGGCTGGAGTTCGACGATGCCGAGCTGGCGCACGCGCTCGGCTACGCGGCCCTTGTGGTCATCCTCGCGGAGGGCGGCCTCACGACGCGGTGGCGCAGCATCCGCCCCGTCGTGCCGGCGGCTGCGGTCCTTGCGACTCTCGGGACCGCGGTGTCCGTCGTCGTGGTCGCGGCGGCCGCCCGGGCGTTGCTCGACCTTGGCTGGCAGGACGCGCTGCTGGTCGGCGCCGTCCTTTCCCCGACCGACTCGGCCGCTGTCTTCTCCGTGCTGCGCCGGGTGCCGTTGCCGCCGCGCCTTGGCGGCCTGCTGGAGGCGGAGTCCGGGTTCAACGACGCGCCGGTCGTCATCCTGGTCGTCGCTCTCGCGGGCGCCTCCGCGCCGTCCTGGTGGGAGCTGCTCCTGCTGATCGGCTACGAGCTGGCCGTCGGCGCGCTCGTCGGGGTCGCGGCCGGGGTCGCCGGCGCGTGGGGCGTGCGCCGGATCGCCCTGCCCGCCTCCGGCCTCTACCCGATCGCGGTGATGGCACTGTGCGTGGCCGCGTACGGCGCGGCCGCCGCCATCCACGCCAGCGGCTTCCTCGCGGTCTACCTGGCGGCGCTGGTGCTCGGGAACGCACGGCTGCCGCACCGCCCCGTGACCCGCGGTTTCGTGGAGGGGCTGGCCTGGTTGGCGCAGATCGGGCTGTTCGTGATGCTCGGCCTGCTGGCGACCCCGTCCGAGCTCGGCTCGTCGGTGCTGCCGGCACTCGGTGTCGGGCTGGTGCTGCTCGTCCTGGCGCGGCCGCTGTCGGTCTGGGCGTCGCTGGCGCCGTTCGGCGTCGGCGCCCGGGGGGCGGACACGCCGGACTCGGACGTCGAGGGCCGGCGTCCCTGGCAGCTCGTGACGACGTGGCGCGAGCGCGTCCTGCTCTCGTGGGCCGGCCTGCGCGGCGCGGTGCCGATCGTGCTCGCGACGGTCCCCGGCGACCAGGAGCTGTTCAACCTGGTCTTCGTCCTCGTCGTCCTGTTCACCATCGTCCAGGGACCGACCCTGCCTGCGGTGACTCGCCGGCTCGGGATCACGACGGACGTCGACCCACAGACGCTCGACATCGAGTCGTCCCCGCTGATGCGGCTGGACGCCGACCTGCTGCAGGTGACCGTGCGGCACGGCTCGATGCTCGCCGGCGTCGAGGTGTTCGAGCTCAGCCTGCCGGAGGGCGCCGCCGTCGCCCTGGTGGTACGCGAGGGCCGGGCCTTCGTGCCCCGGCGCAGCACCCCGCTGCAGGTGGGTGACGACCTGATCCTCATCGCCACCGAGTCGGCGCGCCGCGACGTGGAGCGGCGGCTGCGCGCGGTGTCCAGGGGCGGCCGGCTGGCCGACTGGTACCGCCCGCCGCGGCGCCGCCGACACTCCTGAGGCGACGCCGGGCGGCCGGGTCAGACGACGGCACCGCTGCTGTCGCGCTCGATCCTGGTCCGCGACGCCGGCTTCTTCACCACCGGTGGCGGTGACGGGCTCCGACGTTCCAGCTCGATCGACAGCGGACCGGCCGTGAACATCGACGAGTAGGTCCCGACCAGGATGCCGATGAGCAGCGCGACGGCGAAGTCGGTGAGCGAGTCGCCGCCGAGCACCGCCAGCGCGGTCAGGATGAACACCGCCCCCAGCCCGGTGTTCACCGTGCGCGGCACGGTCTGCAGGATCGCGGTGTTCACGACCCTCGGGTAGCCGTCCTTGCGGCGTACCGCCCACAGCTCGCGGATCCGGTCGAACACCACGACGGAGTCGTTGACCGAGTAGCCGATCACGGTCAGCAGTGCCGCGAGGAACACCCCGTCGATCGGCTTGCCCAGCCAGGCGAACACCCCGACGAGCAGCAGCACGTCGTGCGCCATGGCGATCACGGCCGCCAGGCCCATGGTCCAGCGGAACCGGATGGCCAGGTACAGCAGCTGCGCCGCCAGCGCGACGGCCAGCGCGATGAGCGCCTTGGTCCGCAGCTCGTCGCCGAGGCTCGGCCCGATCAGCTCGTCGCGCTCCTTGGTGACCTCGCCACCCGAGGCCTCCTCGAGGGCCGTGCGGATCTCGAACTCCTCGTCGTTGCTGAGGTCGTTCGTCCGGACCGAGATGTTGTCCTCGCCGCTCTCCTGCACGACCGCTCGCGGGAAGCCCACGTCCGCGACGGTCTGCCGCGCGGTCTCGACGTCGATCGGGCTGCTGGTGGCGTACTCCACCAGCCGGCCGCCGGTGAACTCGACGCCCAGCTCGAGTCCGCGGTACCCGATGCCGGCCAGCGCGATGACGAGGGCCACGGCCGAGCCGGCCAGCCAGCGGCGCCCGTGCCGCATCAGGTCGGGGTTGCGCGTGGTGAGCCACTCCCGGACCCGGCCCTGTGCCGCGATCCCGCTGACCTGCGGCCGGGTGGTGACGCCCCGCCGGGCGACCGCCCACTCGGCGAGCACCCGGGTGACGATCAGTGCCGACACCATCGACGCCAGCACACCGATGGACAGGGTCACCCCGAAGCCGCGCACCGGTCCCGACGCCAGGAAGAACAGCAGCCCCGCCGCGAGCAGCGTCGTGACGTTCGAGTCGAGGATCGCCGACCAGGCCTTGGCGAAGCCGGTCGCGACCGCCGCTCGAAGTCCCTTGCCCCGCGCGGCGGCGTACTCCTCCCTGGCCCGTTCGAAGACCAGCACGTTGGCGTCGATCGCCATGCCGATCGCGAGCACGAACCCGGCCAGGCCGGGCAGCGTGAGCGTTGCCCCCAGGGCCACGAGCGCGGCGTACGAGATCAGGGCGTAGCCGGCCAGCGCCACGACGGCGAGACCGCCGAGCAGCCGGTAGACCACGACGAGGAACAGCCCGGTCAGGGCGACGCCGATGACGGCGGCCTTCGCGCTGGCGTCGATCGCCTCCTCGCCGAGGGTGGGGCCGACCGTGCGCTGCTCGATGACCTCGACCGGCACCGGGAGGGCGCCACCCCGGATGAGGACGGCGAGATCCTTCGCCTCGGCGGTGCTGAAGTCGCCGGTGATCTGCGTCGAGCCGCCTCTGATGCCGACGTCGCACGGAACGCTCGGGTCCACCTGTGGCGAGGAGATCACCTCGTCGTCGAGGACGATCGCGACGCGTCGCCGTGGGTCACCGGGCGGCTGGCAGGCGGCCGCACCGGTGAGCTCCTCCCAGGCCGACCGGCCCGACCCCTTGAAGTCGACCGTGACGTACCAGCCGCCGCCGCCCATCGAGTCGATGGAGGCCTGCGCCCCCTCGACCCCCTCGCCGGTCAGCGCTGCCGGACCGAGGCGGATCGGGGCACCGTCCTCGTCCTCGACCGGCAGGCCCTCCTCGGCGTCACCGGCCGGCGACGGCGTCGCGGTGCCGGACGGCGACGGCGTCGCGGTGCCGGACGGCGAGGGCGTGGCGGTGCCGGACGGCGAGGGCGTCGGCTGCGCCGGGTCGACGCCGAGCACCGGGTGGAAGGTCAGCTGGGCGGTCTTCCCGATCACCTTGGCTGCCTCGCGGGGGTCTTGCAGGCCGGGCAGCTCGACGATGATCCGGCGGTCGCCGGAGCGGGTCAGGCTGGGTTCGGCGACGCCCAGCGCGTCGACCCGGCGCCGCAGCACCTCGACCGCGCGGTCGGTGGCCTCCTGGTCGGCCTTCACGGTCGCGGAGTCCTGGGTCTCGAGCACGATCTGGGTGCCGCCGCGCAGGTCGAGGCCCAGCCGGGCGGGCGTGCTGACGGCGAAGTAGACGGAGCCGGCGAGGATGCCCAGCGCCAGGAGAGCACGGACGAGTGGTGCGGACACGAGGGTCCTCCGAAAGGTGGTGGCTGGAGGCCCGGCATCACGGCGAGAGCACGCGGCGGGCAGGGCGGTCAGGCGAGCGCGTACGCCGGAGGAGCCCGGCCCAGCACCTGTCCCGCGTGCCGGCCCCGCGTGGCGGACGCGACCGCGACCACCCGGTGCGGCCCGAACACCGCGACGACCAGGACCGCGACCCCGGCGAGGACCGCGGCACCACCCGGCGACGAGCCGACCCAGCCGGCGGCCGAGCTCCCCACGGCCTGACCTGCGGCCAGGGGCCCGGCCCGCGCGGCCCGGCGCAGCAGCGCCTCGCCCTGCTCCCGGACGCCGGGGTGACGCACCGGCGCCGGGCCGACGCCCGCGACGGAGGACGGTCCCGGCGAAGCCGGCCGGGTGGCGCCGGCAGCCGGCGGGGCACCGACCAGTGCCGCGAGCGATGCCACCAGGAGGAGCAGGGCTGCGCGCAGCGGTCGGCCCGGCGTCACAGGGCCGGGTCGGGCAGGCACGCGCATCTCCCCTCGAGGCGTGTCGGAGGCGTCCAGCCTAGGCTCCCGCGGTGACCTCGACGTACGAGGACCGCGTCCCGACCGCCGAGAGGCCCGGTCTCTGAGTCCTCGACACAACTGGGGCCGCGGAGGCCGCTGAGGCGGCAGCGGCGTCACGGAGCTTGTCTCCTGCCACGGATGTGTCGGCGGGTCAGCAGGGCTCGCGGTACTAATGATCCGTGTCGTCCGCACGCGCTACGGCCGGTGAGGTGGTCCAGGCGCACCTTCGCGCGCAGCTGGACGTGCTGCGGGCTCTGGACCCGGACGTCCGCGCCGACCGCCCGGACGCGGTGCACCAGATGCGGGTCGCGACCCGGCGGCTGCGCAGCGCGCTCGCGACGTACCGTCCGCTGTTCGACAGGACGCGAACCGACCCGGTCCGCGACGAGCTGAGGTGGCTCGCGCGGGCGCTCGGCGGTGCCCGCGACGCCGAGGTGCTGCGCGAGCGACTGCTCACGTCCACCGAGGGGATCGACCCGGAGCTGGTGCTGGGTCCGGCGGTACGCCGGATCGACCAAGTCACCGCTGCCCGCCACCGCGACGCGGTCACGGTGCTGCGCACGGCGATGGACGACCCGCGGTACGGCCGGCTGCTCGAGGAGCTCGACCGCCTGGTCGACGACCCTCCGTTCACCGAGCGAGCGCGGCGCCCGGCCGTCACCGAGCTGGCCCGGCACGTCGCCCGATCCGTTCGCCGGGTACGCCGGCGGGCGCAGGCCGCCGGCGACGCTGCCACACCGGCGCTGCGGGACGCGCTGCTGCACGCCGTACGCAAGGACGCCAAGCGTGGGCGCTACGCGGCCGAGTCGGTCGAGCCCGTCCTCGGGGACCCCGCGGCGAGGGCGGGCAGACGGTTCAAGCAGCTCCAGCAGCTGCTCGGCGAGCACCAGGACAGCGTCGTGGCCCGGCAGGCGTTGCGGGAGATGGGTGTGGCGGCACACCTTGCGGGCGAGAACGGCTTCACGTTCGGTCTGCTGCACGGCCTGGAGGTGGCCCGCAGCGAGCGCATGATCACCAGGGACCCGAAGGTGCTCCGGAAGGCGACCGCCGCCCGCCCGTTGCGCTGGCCGACCTGACGGCCGAGGTCCGTCGCGGCGGGGACGTTTGCCCGACCGGCACGAAGGGCATCAGCCCTTGCCGGCCCACTTCGTCGATGGCCCTCCATGCTGCTGCAGCGCCTGACTTCCCAGCCCGACGCACCCCGGGACACCCTCCTCAGCGGGGACGTGCGGCAGCTCGAGCTAGCCCCCGACCGGTCGAGTCCCTCCTCGGCTCGGCGCTTCGTGCTGAGCGCCTGCCGCGGCTGGGAGCTGCCCGAGGAGCTCGTCGAGTCGGCGGTCCTCGCGGTCTCCGAGCTCGTCACGAACGCGGTGATCCACGCCGCCACGCCCGCGCTGCTGATGATGGAGTACGACGG
>DASVBQ010000050.1:0-4667 GCA_036375795.1 Actinomycetes bacterium | reverse complement strand
GGTGCCCTGCTCGGTGCGGTGCTGACTGCGTCGGGCCCGACACCGGTGCTGCACCTGCAGGACCCGGCGCTCGTCGAGTCCAGTGGTCTCGCGGTGAGCGCCCGGCACGACGGCGTGCTCTGGACGCACGCCGACGGCGGCTCGGTGGCCCAGGTGCGGGCGGTCGACGAGCGCGGCGAGACGGTCGCGGTCGTGACGCTGGAGGGCATCGACCCCTACGACCCGGAGGCGCTCGCCCCGGGGCGGGACGGGGACGGCGAGCCGGCGTTGTTCCTGGGCGACATCGGCGACAACCGCGAGGAACGTCCCGACATCTCGGTCTTCCGGTTCCGCGAGCCGAGCGATCTGCGCGACCAGACCGTGCCGGCGGAGTGGTACCGCTTCACCTACCCGGACGGCCCGCACGACGCGGAGGCGCTGCTCGTGCACCCGCGGACCGGCCGACTGGTGGTCGTCACGAAGGACCTGTCCGGCGCCGGCGTCTACCGCGCTCCCCGGGACCTGGTGACGACCGACGCGGGCACCAACCGCCTGGTGCGGGTGGCCGACGCCCCGTCCTTCGTGACCGACGGCGCCTACCTGCCGGACGGGCGGCTGGCGCTGCGGACCTACACGTCGGTGTACGTCTACGACCGCCCCGGCTCGGAGATCGGTTCGGCCGACCTGCCGGTGCAGCCGCAGGGCGAGTCGCTCGCCGTCGACGGGGCGCGGCTGCTCGTCGGCAGCGAGGGGGAGCGCTCCGCCGTCTACCGGGTGGCCGTGCCCGGGCCGACTCCCGAGCCGCGTCCGGCGCCCGCCGCGCGAGGGACCGTGCGTGGCGAGAGCGACGACTGGGCGGCCTGGCGGGACGCCTACCGGGTCGCCCGCGTGGTCGCGATCGTCGTGCTGCTGGCCGCGATCGTCGCCGTCCTGCGCCGGTCGCGCCGCCGGGGCCGACGCCCACCCCGCCGCTGAGCCGGCCGCCAGTCGAGGGGCACGCACCGGGTCGACACGGCCGTGCCGCGCTCAGCGGGTGGCGGGGACGGGGGCGTGCACCTTGCCGAGCCGGACCCCGGCCGCGGCGACGAGTAGCAGCGCCGGCACGATGAGCAGCGCGAGGTGCAGCCCGACCTGGTCGGCGAGCGCCCCGAGCACGAACGGCCCGGCCCCGGAGGCGAGCGCGGCGCCGAGCCCCGCCCGGGCGCTCGCGTGGTCCGGCCGCCCCTCCGAGGCGTCGATGGCCCGGGCGATGCCCAACGGGTAGAACAGCGCGACCCCGAGCCCGCAGAGCAGCAGCGTCGGCAGTGCCAACACGGTCAGGTCGGTGAGCCAGAACACCGTGAAGCCACAGCCGGCGGTGAGGATCGCCGCGTACAGCAGGGTGTCGACCGGCCACCGCAGCGCGAGCCGCCCGCCCAGGACGCGCCCGGCGCACATGCCGGCCACCAGCGCGGTGACCCCCGCGGCCGCCGGGCCGGGGGAGAGGCCCATCCGGTCCCGGAGGACGTCGGCGGTCCACAGCACCAGGCAGAACTCGACGGCGATCCCGGCCGTCACCACGCCCCAGCTGATCCAGTAGCGACGGGGCAGCCGGCCGGCGCGCTCCCCGTCGGCGGCGGCGAGCGCCGGCCGCGGGGCGCGCACGCCCCGACCCGCCACGGCCAGGGCGAGCACGACGGGCAGCAGCACCAGCAGGGCCGGCCGCCAGCCGAGACCCAGTCCGACGCAGGCACCGACGACCAGCGGCGCGACCGTCCCGACACCGGCGGCGACCGCGTTCGCCTCGCTGATCGCCGACGGGCCGGACTCCCCGTGGCGGTCGGAGAGCACCGGGGCGCTGGACACGACGACGAACGACCCGCCGAAGGCCCCGATGAAGGCGCCCGCGAGGGTCAGCGGGATCGCGGTCGACGAGGTGTAGACGAGGATCCCGGTGCAGAGGGTGGCGAGCCCGGCCCACATCACGGCCGTACGTCCGAAGCGGAGCACGAGCCGCGCCACCAGCAGCGCGCTGACCAGGGACCCGACGGCCAGCGCGGTCCCGTGCAGCCCGGCCACCGACCGGCTGGTGCCCTGCTCGTCACGGAGCAGGCTCAGGGTCGGCCCGAAGCCGTAGAGGAAGTAGCCGTAGCTGCCGAGCTGCAGGTAGGTGAGCCAGGTGAGCCGGTCCCGCTCGAGCCTCACCCGAGGTGCGCGACGACGTGGTCGATGCAGGCGGTGAGCGCCTCGACGTCGTCCGGCTCGACCGCCGGGAACATCGCGATGCGCAGCTGGTTGCGGTCGAGCTTGCGGTAGGGCTCGGTGTCGACGATCCCGTTGGCCCGCAACGCCTTCGCGACCGCAGCGGCGTCCACCTCGTCGGAGAAGTCGATCGTGCCGACGACCGCGGAACGCTGTGCCGGGTCGGTGACGAACGGCGTCGCGTAGTCGGCCTTCTCGGCCCAGGTGTAGAGCCGGCGCGAGGACTCCGCCGTGCGCTCGGTGGTCCAGGCCAGCCCGCCCTGGGCGTTGAACCAGTCGACCTGCTCGGCGAGCAGGAACAGCGTCGCCAGCGCGGGGGTGTTGTAGGTCTGGTCGAGCCGGGAGTTGTCGATCGCGACCTGCAGGTCGCTGAACGCCGGCACCCAGCGACCGGTGCCCTGCACGTCGGCCACCCGCTGCAGTGCAGCAGGCGACATGAGCGCCAGCCACAGCCCGCCGTCGGAGGCGAAGGACTTCTGCGGCGCGAAGTAGTAGACGTCGGTCTGCGCCACGTCGACCGGCAGGCCGCCGGCACCCGAGGTCGCGTCGACGAGGACCAGCGCGCCCTCGTCGGCCCCCTCGACCCGGCGCAGCGGCATCGCCACACCGGTCGAGGTCTCGTTGTGCGTCAGGGCGTAGGCGTCGACGCCGGGCTCGGCGCGCGGCACCGGGTGCGTCCCCGGGTCGCTGCGCACCACGACCGGGTCGGCGAGGAAGGGCGCGGCGGCGGTCGCGTCGGCGAACTTCGAGGAGAACTCGCCGAACACCAGGTGCTCGGTGCGCCCCCGCACCAGGTTGAGCAGCGCGATGTCCCAGAACGCGGTGGTGCCGCCGTTGCCGAGGACCACCTCGTAGCCGTCGGGGAGCGCGAAGAGGTCGGCGAGGCCGGTGCGGACCCGGCGTACGACGTCCTTGACGGTCTTCTGCCGGTGGGACGTGCCGAGGTATGTCGAGCCCGTCGCGGCCAGGGCGGCGACCGACTCCGGCCGCACCTTGGACGGGCCCGAGCCGAAACGCCCGTCGGATGGCTTGAGGTGGTCGGGAATCGTGATGTCGCCCACCGACTCAGGCTAGGCGACGGCCGCGCTCGCCCGGGTGGAACGTCCGGATGGCAAACAAACCCGAAGTGGACCGGCTGGGCGCGGCGTGTCGCGCGGCGGAGTCGGTCCACTTCGCAGGGGCGGGGGGTTCGCCGCCGGGGGTCAGCCCACCCAGCCGCGGACCTCGGTCGGCTTGCGCGGGCCCTCGCCGACGTAGCGCGCGGAGGGCCGGATCAGCCGGCCGGTGCGCTTCTGCTCGAGGAAGTGCGCCGACCAGCCGGCGGTGCGGGCGCAGGTGAACATCGGCGTGAACATGTGCGCGGGCACCTGGGCGAAGTCGAGCACCACCGCTGCCCAGAACTCGACGTTGGTCTCGAGCACCCGGTCCGGCCGGCGGGCTCGCAGCTCCTCCAGGGCGGCCTTCTCCAGCGCGGCGGCCGCCTCGTAGCGCGGAGCGCCGAGCTGCTCGGCGGTGCGGCGCAGCACCCGGGCCCGCGGGTCCTCGGCCCGGTAGACCCGGTGCCCGAAGCCCATCAGCCGCTCGCCGCGGTCGAGGACGCCCTTGACGTACCCCGTCGCGTCACCCGTCTCCTCCACCGCTTCCAGCATGTGCAGCACCCGCGAGGGCGCGCCGCCGTGCAGCGGGCCGGACATCGCGCCGACCGCGCCGGACAGGCAGGCCGCGACGTCGGCGCCGGTGGACGCGATCACGCGGGCGGTGAAGGTGGAGGCGTTCATGCCGTGCTCGGCGGCCGAGGTCCAGTAGGCGTCGACGGCCTCCACGTGCTTCGGGTCCGGCTCGCCCCGCCAGCGGATCATGAAGCGCTCGGTGATGGTGGCGGCCTTGTCGATCTCGGACTGCGGGACCATCGGCAGCCCGATGCCGCGAGCCGACTGGGCCACGAAGGACAGTGCCATCACCGAGGCCCGCGCGAGGTTGTCGCGCGCCTCGGCCTCGTCGATGTCGAGCAGCTGCCGGAAGCCCCACGCGGGGGCGAGCATCGCGATGGCGCTCTGGACGTCGACCCGCACGTCACCGGAGTGCACCGGCAGCGGGAACGGCTCGGCGGGCGGCAGGCCGGGGTTGAACTCGTTGTCGACGAGCAGCCCCCAGACGTTGCCGAAGGACACCTGGCCGACGAGGTCCTCGATGTCGACGCCCCGGTAGCGCAGCGCGCCGCCTTCCCGGTCCGGCTCGGCGATGTCGGTCTCGAACGCGACGACGCCTTCGAGGCCGGGCTTGAAGTCGGACGAGTCGGCCATCGAGTGTGCTCCTCGGTCGTGGGGCGCGGACCGGCATGCATTCTGTCCCACGGCCGCTGGGGCGTCTCCCTCGGCCCGGGTCCGTCGGCCCGTGCGACAGTGGCCGGCGTGGATCATCCCGACACCGCGTCGATGCGCCGCCCG
>DASVBQ010000038.1:0-17044 GCA_036375795.1 Actinomycetes bacterium | reverse complement strand
CTCGGCGGGCGAGTACGTCGCCGAGACCCGAGCGGTGGCGCGAACGGGTGAGCTCGTCACGGTCTCCCCGGTCTGGTACGGGACGGGAGCGCACACATGGTGACAGACTTGCGCCGCTTCGGGGCCGAGGGCCCCGACGGTCGGTTCGGGAGGCACCATGGTGGCTGAGGTTGCGACGTCGAGGGCGCCCCGGTCGGGCTCGTCGGGATCGCTGGACGCCGCGAGCGCGCGGCGGCTGCTGGCCGCCCTGGAGGATCTCGGCGCGGGCAACTCCCGGAAGCGGCTGCCCGAGACCGGCGACGGCATCGAGCTCGAGCTGGCCCGGGCGTTCAACCAGGTCGCCGAGCGGAGCAGCCACCTGGGCGGCGAGCTGCGCCGGGTCCGGCGCACCGTCGGTCGTGAGGGCAAGCTGCAGGAGCGGCTCGACCCGGCCGGCGCGCAGGGCATGTGGGCCAGCTGCTTCGAGGACGCCAACGCCCTGGTCGACGATCTCGTCCGCCCGGTCACCGAGGTGGCGCGGGTCATCGAGTCGGTGGCCGAGGGCGACCTGTCGCAACAGATCGACCTGCGACCGGTCGACGCCCCGCTGCGGGGCGAGTTCCTGCGCATCGGTCGCACGGTCAACGGGATGGTCGACCAGCTCTCACTGTTCAACGCAGAGGTCACCCGGGTCGCCCGGGAGGTCGGCACCGAGGGCAAGCTGGGCGGGCAGGCCAAGGTGCGCGGGGTCTCCGGGAGCTGGAAGGACCTCACCGACTCGGTGAACTCGATGGCGAGCCGGCTCACCGCGCAGGTGCGTGACATCGCGGTCGTCACCACCGCGGTCGCCAACGGGGACCTCTCGCGCAAGGTGACGGTCGACGTCCAGGGTGAGGTGCTCGAGCTCAAGCAGACCGTCAACCGGATGGTCGACCAGCTCTCGTCGTTCGCCGCGGAGGTCACCCGGGTGGCCCGGGAGGTGGGCACCGACGGCAGCCTGGGTGGGCAGGCGGACGTCAAGGGCGTCAGCGGAACCTGGCGGGACCTCACCGACTCGGTCAACGTCATGGCGAGCAACCTCACCGTCCAGGTCCGGGGCATCTCGACGGTGGCCCGGGCCGTCGCGCGCGGTGACCTGACGCAGAAGATCACCGTGACGGCCCGCGGTGAGGTCGCCGAGCTGACCGAGACGATCAACACGATGACCGACACCCTCGGGTCGTTCGCCGCCGAGGTCACCCGCGTCGCGCGCGAGGTCGGTACGGAAGGCAAGCTGGGCGGCCAGGCCCAGGTGGTCGGTGTCTCCGGCACCTGGAAGGACCTCACCGACTCGGTGAACTCGATGGCCAGCAACCTCACCGGCCAGGTCCGCGACATCGCCGAGGTGACGACCGCCGTCGCCAACGGCGACCTGTCCCGCAAGATCACGGTCGACGTGAAGGGCGAGCTCTTCGAGCTCAAGAGCACGATCAACACGATGGTCGACCAGCTGTCGTCGTTCGCCTCCGAGGTCACCCGCGTGGCGCGCGAGGTGGGCAGCGAGGGCATCCTCGGCGGCCAGGCGCAGGTGGCGGGTGTCTCCGGCACCTGGAAGGACCTCACCGACTCGGTGAACTTCATGGCCGGCAGCCTCACCAGCCAGGTGCGCAACATCGCCCAGGTGACGACCGCCGTGGCCCGCGGTGACCTGAGCCAGAAGATCACGGTCGACGTGAAGGGCGAGCTCTTCGAGCTGAAGAGCACCGTCAACACGATGGTCGACCAGCTGTCGTCGTTCGCCTCCGAGGTCACCCGCGTGGCGCGCGAGGTGGGCGGGGACGGCCGGCTCGGGGGGCAGGCCGAGGTGCCCGGGGTGTCGGGGACCTGGCGCGACCTGACCGACTCGGTGAACTTCATGGCCGGCAGCCTCACCAGCCAGGTGCGCAACATCGCGTCGGTGACCACGGCCGTCGCGCTCGGCGACCTCACGCAGAAGATCACCGTGGACGCGCGCGGCGAGATCCTCGAGCTGAAGAACACCATCAACACGATGGTCGACCAGCTCTCGTCCTTCGCCTCCGAGGTGACCCGGGTGGCGCGCGAGGTGGGCAGCGACGGCAAGCTCGGCGGGCAGGCCGAGGTGCCGGGGGTTTCCGGGACCTGGAAGGACCTGACCGACAACGTCAACGGCATGGCCGGCAACCTGACCAGCCAGGTGCGCTCCATCGCCACCGTCTCGACGGCGGTCGCGCGCGGCGACCTGAGCCAGAAGATCACCGTCGAGGCCAAGGGCGAGGTGGCCACCCTCGCCGACACCATCAACACGATGGTCGACACGCTGCGCGCGTTCGCCGACGAGGTGACCCGGGTGGCCCGCGAGGTCGGCACGGAGGGCCGCCTCGGCGGCCAGGCGGACGTGCAGGGCGTCGCCGGCACCTGGAAGGACCTCACCGACAACGTCAACTTCATGGCCGGCAACCTCACGAGTCAGGTGCGCAACATCGCGTCGGTGACCACGGCCGTCGCACGCGGGGACCTGACCCAGAAGATCACCGTGGACGCGCGCGGCGAGATCCTCGAGCTGAAGAACACCATCAACACGATGGTCGACCAGCTGTCAGGCTTCGCCGACGAGGTGACCCGGGTGGCCCGCGAGGTGGGCACCGAGGGCGTCCTCGGCGGTCAGGCCCTCGTCCGTGGTGTCGCCGGCACCTGGAAGGACCTCACCGACAACGTCAACGGCATGGCGAGCAACCTGACCAGCCAGGTCCGCTCCATCGCCACGGTCTCGACGGCGGTCGCGCGCGGCGACCTGAGCCAGAAGATCAGCGTCGAGGCAAAGGGCGAGGTGGCCGCCCTGGCGCAGACCATCAACACGATGGTCGACACCCTGAGCGCCTTCGCCGACGAGGTGACCCGGGTCGCCCGCGAGGTCGGCACCGACGGGCGTCTCGGCGGTCGCGCGCTGGTGCCCAACGTCGCCGGGACGTGGAAGGACCTCACCGACAACGTCAACGGCATGGCCGACAACATCACCAGCCAGGTCCGCTCCATCGCCCTGGTCACGACGGCAGTCGCGAACGGTGACCTCACCAAGAAGATCGACGTCGACGCGCGCGGCGAGATCCTCGAGCTGAAGACGACGATCAACACGATGGTCGACCAGTTGTCGTCCTTCGCGGCCGAGGTCACCCGGGTCGCCCGAGAGGTCGGCACGGAGGGCAAGCTCGGTGGCCAGGCCGAGGTCGAGGGCGTGTCGGGCACGTGGAAGAAGCTCACCGAGAACGTCAACCAGCTGGCAAGCACCCTCACGACCCAGCTGCGCGCCATCGCAGAGGTCTCCACGGCGGTCACCCGCGGCGACCTCACCCGTCAGGTGGCCGTCGAGGCCTCCGGCGAGGTGGCCGAGCTCAAGGACAACATCAACCAGATGATCGCGAACCTGCGGGAGACCACGCAGGCGAACGAGGAGCAGGACTGGCTCAAGACCAACCTGACCCGGATCACCGGCCTGGTGCAGGGGCGCCGCGACCTCATGGACGTCACCGACGTCGTCATGCGCGAGCTGACCCCGTCGGTGAGCGCCCAGCACGGCGCCTTCTTCCTCGCGCAGGGGGACGGTCAGGACACCGAGCTGCGGCTCGTCGCGACGTACGGCTACAAGGCCCGCAGGAACGTCCCGAACCACTTCAAGGTGGGGGAGGCGCTGGTCGGCCAGGCGGCTCTCGAGCGCAAGCCGATCATCATCACCGAGGCACCGTCGGACTACATCAAGGTGACCTCCGGGCTCGGTGAGGCGAGCCCCGTGAACGTGATCGTGCTGCCCGTGCTGTTCGAGGGGCAGGTGCTCGGCGTCATCGAGCTCGGCTCGCTCACGCCGTTCACGCCGGTGCACGTCGCCTTCCTCGACCAGCTGATCGAGCTGATCGGCGTCTCGCTGAACGCGATCCTCGCCAGCTCGCGCACGGAGGAGCTGCTCGAAGAGTCGCAGCGGCTGGCCTCCGAGCTGCAGGAGAAGCAGGAGGAGCTACAGGCGCAGCAGGAGGAGCTGCGCATGTCCAACGCCGAGCTCGAGCAGCAAGCGGCCTCGCTCAAGGCGAGCGAGGAGCTGCTGCAGACCCAGCAGGAGGAGCTGCAGCAGTCCAACGCGGAGCTCGAGGAGAAGGCTGCGCTGCTGGCAGAGCAGAACCGGGCCATCGAGATCAAGAACTCGGAGATCGAGCAGGCCCGCCGGGCCCTCGAGGAGCGGGCCGAGCAGCTGGCGCTCTCCAGCCGCTACAAGTCGGAGTTCCTCGCCAACATGTCCCACGAGCTGCGCACGCCGCTCAACAGCCTGCTCATCCTGGCCCGGCTGCTCTCCGACAACGTCGAGGGCAACCTCAACGCGAAGCAGGTCGACTTCGCCCGGACGATCCACAACGCGGGCGCCGACCTGCTGCAGCTGATCAACGACATCCTCGACCTGTCCAAGGTCGAGGCCGGGAAGATGGACGTCCACCCCACCGACGTCTCCTTCGGGCAGATCGTGGACTACGTCGAGGCCACCTTCCGTCCGCTCACCACCGAGCGGTCGCTCGGGTTCACCATCGAGCTCTCGCCCGACCTGCCACCCGCGGTGCACACCGACGAGCACCGCCTGCAGCAGGTACTGCGAAACCTGGTCTCCAACGCGGTGAAGTTCACGGAGGACGGCGAGGTCCGGCTGGTGGTGGAGCCGGCGACGACGACACACTTCGTCGACTCCCGGCTCGAGGGCCGTGACGACATCGTCGGCTTCACGGTGGTCGACACGGGCATCGGGATCCCCGACGAGAAGCTGCGCGTCATCTTCGAGGCGTTCCAGCAGGCCGACGGCACGACCAGCCGCCGCTACGGTGGCACCGGGCTCGGGCTGTCCATCAGCCGCGAGATCGCCCACCTGCTCGGCGGCGAGATCCACGCGACCAGCCGCGTGGGCGAGGGCAGCACCTTCACGCTGTACCTCCCGGTGAACGCCTTTGCCATGGCGACCTCCGGTGCGCCGTCCGCGACCGAGGTGGACGGGGCGGCTCGCTCGGGGACCGGCCACGAGCCGGGTCCGGTCGCGTTCCCGTCGCCGAGCACCCCGACCGACGACCTGGTCGTCGCCGGCCCGCCGGTCGCCCCGGCCCTGCTCGGCGACGCCGAGGTGCAGGACGACCGCCACGACCTGCAGCCGGGCGACCGGGTGCTGCTCGTGGCCCTCTCTGACGGCTCGACGGCAGAGCTCGCCGTCGCCGAGGCGCGTCGTCGCGGGTTCAAGGCGATCGTGACGCACGACGCCGACCGGGCACTGACGGCGCTGCGGGAGCTCGCCCCCGACGCGGTGATGCTGGGCCTGGACCAGGTCACCTCGCAGGGCACGTCGTTGCTGGAGGCGGCCAAGCAGTCCCCCGAGACGCGGCACATCCCGGTGCACGTCGTCGAGGTGGAACCGTCCCCCGACGGCGACGAGCGGCGCCGCGCCATGCAGGCGGGCGCGCTCGCCGTGCTGGAGAGCCCGGTGACCGAGGAGAGCCTGGCCGAGGGCCTGGCCGAGATGGCCTCGTTCCTCGACCGACGGGTCCGCCGGCTGCTCGTCGTCGAGGACGACGACACGGAACGGGCGGCGATCATCGAGCTCATCGGGACCGGCGACGAGGTGGAGGTCGTCGGGGTGCCGGGCGCCGACGAGGCGCTCGAGGCGCTCGACGCAGGTCACTTCGACGCGATGGTCCTCGACCTCAAGCTGTCCGGGACGAGCGGCTTCACGCTGCTGGAGAAGCTGAAGAAGCGCCCGGACTCGCGATCGCTCCCGGTGATCGTCTACACCGGCAAGGAGCTGACTCGGCGCGAGGAGACGCGACTTCGGCGCTATGCCGAGACCATCATCGTCAAGGACGCCCGTTCGCCGGAGCGGCTGCTCGACGAGACCGCGCTGTTCCTGCACCGGGTCGAGTCCCGCATGCCGGCGTCGCGGCGACGGATGATCGAGCACCTGCGTGACGACGACGCCGTCTTCCAGGGCAAGAAGATCCTCATCGTGGACGACGACGTGCGGAACGTCTTCGCCCTGACGAGCGCCCTGGAGCGGCACGGCATGGTCGTGGCGTACGCCGAGAACGGCCGCGAGGGCATCGAGGCGCTGGAGCAGAACCCCGACGTCGAGCTCGTGCTGATGGACATCATGATGCCGGAGATGGACGGCTACGCCACGACCGAGGCGATCCGCGCCACGCCCCGCTTCGCCCGGCTCCCGATCATCGCGCTCACGGCCAAGGCGATGAAGGGGGACCGGGAGAAGAGCATCGCCTCGGGCGCCTCGGACTACGTCACCAAGCCGGTCGACGTCGACCAGCTGCTGTCGCTCATGCGGGTCTGGCTGTACCGCTGAGCGATGCCCGCACACGCCGAGGCCGAACGGGAGGCCATCGAGATCTCGCTGCTGCTGGAGGGAGTGCACCAGCAGTACGGCTTCGACTTCCGGCAGTACGCCCGGGCGTCGCTGCGCCGGCGCCTCTGGCGGCGCGTCTACGCCGAGGGCCTGCGCACGATCAGCGGGCTGCAGGAGCGGGTGCTGCACGACCGGTCCGCGATGGAGCGGCTGCTGCTCGACCTGTCCATCAACGTCACGTCGATGTTCCGGGACCCGGCGTTCTTCGCGTCGTTCCGCCAGCATGTCGTGCCGGCCCTGCGCACCTATCCCTTCCTGCGGATCTGGAACGCCGGCTGCTCGACCGGCGAGGAGACGTACTCCCTGGCGATCCTGCTCCGAGAGGTCGGCCTCCTCGACCGCACGCGAATCTACGCCACCGACATCAACGAGTCGGTGCTGGCATCGGCCGCCGAGGGGATCTACCCGCTGGCCAAGATGCAGGAGTACACCGAGAACTACCTTGCGGCAGGGGGCTCGAGGTCGTTCTCGGACTACTACCGGGCGGCGTACGAACGGGCTCAGATCGACCGGTCGCTGACCGAGAACATCGTGTTCGCTGCCCACAACCTGGTGTCGGACCGGTCGTTCAACGAGTTCCACGTCATCGTCTGCCGCAACGTGATGATCTACTTCGACCGTACGTTGCAGGGGCGCGTGCACCGGCTCTTCCTGGACAGCCTGGTGCCTTTCGGCATCCTGGCGCTGGGTCACAAGGAAACGCTCGCGCACAGCCCCATTGCCGACGCGTTCGACGTCGTCGACGAGCAGGAGCGCATCTACCGGAGGCACGGGTCGTGACCAGTGGGTTCTCGCCCGACGGCGTCGACCTGGTCGTCGTGGGTGCGTCCTGGGGCGGCGTGGACGCCGCGATGCAGGTCCTGCGCGAGCTGCCGGCCCCGCTCCCGGTTCCCGTGCTTCTCGTGCTGCACCGGTCGCGGACCTCGGAACGCGCGCTGCTGGAGCGCGTCATCGAGCGGGACTGCGGCCATCCTGCTCGCGAGCTCGGCGACAAGGACGACCTGACCGCGGGCACGATCCACCTGGCACCCCCTGACTACCATGTGCTGGTCGAAGGAGGCTCGGTGTCGCTGACAGTGGAGGACCCCGTCAACCACAGCCGGCCCTCGGTGGACCTGGCCTTCGAGACCGCCGCCGAGGACCACGCCGAGCGACTGGTCGCCGTGCTGCTGTCCGGCCTCGGTCGCGACGGAGCGCACGGCATCGAGGTGGTGCACAGGCACGGCGGGCGCACCCTCGTGCAGGACCCCGCCGAGGCGGAGCGCCCGGACATGCCGCAGGCCGCCATCGACACGGGCTGCGTCGACGAGGTGGCCACGCTGCGGGGCATCGGCCTGCGGCTGCGCGAGCTGCTCGAGGGCGGCGGCCGATGACGGCGGAGCGCGCCGACACGGGGCGGCTCCCGGGCAAGGCCCGGATCCTGCTGGTCGACGACCGGCCGGAGAACCTCCTGGCGCTCGAGGCGATCCTGTCCTCGCTCGACCAGACGCTGGTGCGGGCCACGTCGGGCGAGGAGGCGCTCAAGGCGCTGCTCTCCGACGACTTCGCCGTCATCCTGCTCGACGTCCAGATGCCAGGCATGGACGGGTTCGAGACGGCGTCGCACATCAAGCGGCGCGAGCGCACCCGGGACATCCCGATCATCTTCCTGACCGCGATCAACCGTGAGCCGCAGCACGCGTTCCGCGGCTACTCGGCCGGCGCCGTCGACTACCTGGCCAAGCCCTTCGACCCCTGGGTGCTGCGCGCGAAGGTCGCGGTCTTCGTCGAGCTGTACCTGAAGAACCGACAGCTGCGCGAGCAGGCCGAGATGCTGCGCAGCCAGATCTCCGACCCGACCAGCCCGGCCGTCGTACGCGAGCTGGTCGACCGGCTGACGGCCGTGGAGGACCAGCTCGAGCTCGTGGCCTCCCAGGCCAAGGTCACCGTCGACCCGACGATGGCCGAGCACGTCGGCGAGCTCGTGGACCGGGTGGCGCGGCTGCGGGCCGGCATCGAGGCGCTGCGCCCCGGTCAGTCCCCGTAGGCCGCCCGCGACACGTTCCGCCCTGTTGTGCGTGTGACCAGTGGTGTTGGCGTGACGGGCGGGTAACCTCGCCAGCATGGCCACCCGTACGCCCGCTCGCCCCGCCGCGCGGTCCTCGCGCACCACGGGGCGCAAACCTGCCTCGCGCAAGCCGGCGCCCCGTCGCGGCCCGGCGGGGCGGGGCTCGTCCCGGACGGGCAGCGGAGGAGGGGTGCCGCTGCTGCTCCGTGGCGCCGGGCGGGCGTTCCGTGCCGTCTGGCTCGGGCTCGCGCACGTCGTCGGAGGGCTCGCCCGGCGGATCGGGACCAGCGCCCGCGACCTCGACCCCGCGCACCGACGCGACGGTCTCGGGCTGGCGCTGATCGGCCTCTCGGTCCTCGTGGCGGCCGTCGAGTGGTGGTCGCTGCAGGGCCCGGTCGGCTCCGTCGTGCACGCCGTCGTCGCGGGCACCTTCGGCCGGGTCGGCCTCGTCGTCCCGCTCGTGCTGCTGGGCCTGGGCGTCCGCCTGCTCCGTCACCCGGAGGACGCGGAGGCAAGTGGCCGCATCGGCATCGGGCTGTGCGCCCTGGTGATCGCGGTCGCCGGCCTGGTGCACATCGCGAAGGGCCTTCCCGACGCCGGTGACGGTGCGACCGAGATGCGGGACGCGGGCGGGATCATCGGCTTCCTGGCGTCCTCGCCACTGGTCGCCGCTGTCACGACCTACGTCGCCGTGCCCCTGCTGGTCCTCCTTCTCGTGTTCGGCCTGTTGGTCGTGACCGCGACGCCGGTCCACGCGGTGCCGGAGCGCAGCAAGGCGGTGCTGCGCCGACTGCTGCACCACAGGGACGCGCCGGACGGCGACGACGCCGCCACGACCGCGGAGCCCGAGCCGCTCGAACCGCTCAAGCGCCGTCGCCCTCGCCGTCGCCAGGGCGCCCTCGCCGAGACCGACGCGCCCACCGAGGCGCCGTACGACAGCCCGGTCATCGCGCCGGACAAGGCCCCCGAGGAGCCTGCCGCCGAGGAGGTCAAGCCCCCGCCCGCCCACTCGCCGATGCCCGCCCGGGTCGAGCAGCTGCTGCTCTCCGGCGACGTCACCTACTCGCTGCCGGACAGCGCGCTGCTGCGCGAGGGCTCGACCCACAAGGCTCGGACCAAGGCCAACGATGCGGTCGTGGAGTCGCTGACCGGTGTGCTCGAGCAGTTCGGCATCGACGCGCAGGTCACCGGGTTCAGTCGTGGCCCGACGGTGACGCGCTACGAGGTCGAGCTCGGTCACGGCACGAAGGTCGAGCGGGTCACGGCGCTGTCGAAGAACATCGCCTACGCGGTGGCCAGCGCCGACGTGCGCATCCTGTCCCCGATTCCGGGCAAGTCTGCGATCGGCATCGAGATCCCGAACACCGACCGCGAGACGGTGAGCCTGGGTGACGTGCTGCGCTCGGGCAGCGCCCGGGCCGACCACCACCCGATGGTGGTCGGGCTGGGGAAGGACGTCGAGGGCGGCTTTGTCATCGCGAACCTCGCGAAGATGCCCCACCTGCTGGTCGCCGGCGCGACCGGGTCCGGCAAGTCCAGCTGCATCAACTCGCTGATCACGTCGATCATGCTGCGGGCCACGCCGGACGAGGTCCGGATGGTGCTGGTGGACCCCAAGCGCGTCGAGCTCACGGCGTACGAGGGGATCCCGCACCTCATCACCCCGATCATCACGAACCCGAAGAAGGCTGCCGAGGCGTTGCAGTGGGTCGTGCGCGAGATGGACCTGCGTTACGACGACCTGGCGGTCTTCGGCTACCGGCACGTCGACGACTTCAACAAGGCGGTGCGGTCGGGCAAGCTCACCCCGCCCCCCGGCAGCGAGCGGGTCCTGCAGCCCTACCCGTACCTGCTCGTGATCGTCGACGAGCTCGCCGACCTGATGATGGTCGCGCCGCGCGACGTCGAGGACTCGATCGTGCGCATCACCCAGCTCGCCCGCGCGGCCGGCATCCACCTCGTGCTGGCGACCCAGCGGCCGTCGGTCGACGTGGTCACCGGGCTGATCAAGGCCAACGTGCCCTCGCGGCTCGCGTTCGCGACGTCGAGCCTCGCGGACAGCCGGGTCATCCTCGACCAGCCCGGTGCGGAGAAGCTGGTCGGCCAGGGCGACGCTCTCTTCCTCCCGATGGGCGCGAGCAAGCCGATGCGCCTCCAGGGCGCGTGGGTGACCGAGCCCGAGGTCGTGTCCGTCGTGTCCCACTGCACCGCCCAGCTGCAGCCCAGCTACCGCGACGACGTCACGGTGGCGGCCGCGAGCAAGCGGGAGATCGACGAGGACATCGGCGACGACCTCGACCTGCTGTGCCAGGCCGCCGAGCTGGTCGTCACCACTCAGTTCGGTTCGACGTCGATGCTGCAGCGCAAGCTGCGGGTCGGCTTCGCCAAGGCAGGTCGGCTCATGGACCTCATGGAGAGCCGCGGCATCGTCGGCCCCAGCGAGGGGTCGAAGGCCCGTGACGTGCTCGTCAAGCCGGACGAGCTGGACGGCGTCCTGTTCACGATCCGCGGCGAGTAGCGGCAACCGCGGCGACAGACCGCGGGACTCGGGACGTAGGGCTCTGTCGGTCCGTCATCCGGATGCTGCAGCATGATCACTCAGGGTGAGACGTCGGCTGGCCGACAGTGAGTGGGAGCAATAGACTCGGGGCTCTTCCTGAGCTCGTCAGCCGGGCCCCCTGCCGACCGGCCCGGGGCGAGTCGGGGCGCCAGGGAGGAGTGCGCGTGTCCATCGGCCAGACCCTTGCCGAGGCCCGTGAGAACGCGGGCCTCTCGGTCGACGAGGTCGCCGCCGCCACCCGGATCCGCCGCACCCTCGTCCTGGGCATCGAGCACGACGACTTCTCCGCCTGCGGTGGCGACTTCTACGCCCGGGGGCACATCCGGACCATCGCGCAGCGGGTCGGCGTCGACCCGGCGCCGCTGCTCGCCCAGTTCGACGCCGACCGTCCCGAGGCGGCCCCCCCGAGAGCCACCGACGTGTTCGAGTCCGAGACGGCGGCCCGCCCCGAGCGGCGCGGACCCAACTGGAGCGCGGCGATGGCCGTCGCCCTCGCTCTCGTGCTCGTCTACGGGGTCGCGCAGGTCCTGTCCGACGAGGACCGTCCGGTGACCGACGGTCTGTCGGGCGAGCGCCGGAGCACCGCGACTGCCAGCGAGCCGGCGCAGCCGTCGGCCAGCCAGAGTCCCTCGGCGGACAGCAGCGCTGTGGCGCAGGCGCCGCGCAACAAGGTGACGGTGGCGGTCCGGGCCCGCGACACGAGCTGGGTGCAGGCCACGACGGCCAGCGGCGAGGAGCTGTTCCAGGGCCTGCTGACCGACGAGACCCGGACCTTCAGCGACCGCTCCCGGATCAAGCTGATCATCGGCAACGCCGGGGCCGTGACCCTCACCGTCAACGGCACCCCGATCGGTGCACCGGGCAAGTCCGGGCAGGTGGCGCGGGTGGAGTTCACGCCGCAGGACCCCGCCGCGGGCTGACCGGACCGGTGGGCGCGGGCAACTAGGCTCTAGCCCATGTCCTCCGCCCCCCCGGGCCGGCGCACGGAGCCGGGTCGCCGCGTCGCGCTGGTCACGCTCGGCTGCGCGCGCAACGAGGTCGACTCGGAGGAGCTGGCCGGGCGCCTGGCGGCCGACGGCTGGGACCTCGTGGCCGACGCCGCCGACGCGGAGGTCGCGGTCGTCAACACCTGCGGCTTCGTCGAGGCGGCCAAGAAGGACTCGATCGACACCGTGCTGCAGGCGGTCGACCTCAAGGGCGGTCGCACCCAGGCCGTGGTCGCCGTGGGGTGCCTGGCGGAGCGGTACGGCGAGCAGCTGGCGCAGGCGCTCCCGGAGGCGGACGCCGTGCTGGGGTTCGACGACTACCAGGACATCTCGGCCCGGTTGCGCGCCGTCCTCGACGGCGAGGTGCACGTCCCGCACGCTCCACGCGACCGGCGGACGCTGCTGCCGCTGGCGCCGGTCGACCGCCAGGCGGTCCTCGACCGGCCCGACCTACCTGACCTGCCCGCCGATGTCGCGCCGGCCTCCGGGCCGCGACCGGTCCGGCTGCGCCTCGGCGACGGGCCGGTGGCTCCGCTCAAGCTGGCCTCGGGCTGCGACCGGCGCTGCACGTTCTGCGCGATCCCGGCCTTCCGCGGCTCCTTCGTGTCGCGGCGGCCGCACGAGGTGCTCGCCGAGGCCGCGTGGCTCGCCGAGCACGGCGTCCGCGAGCTCGTCCTGGTCAGCGAGAACTCCACGTCGTACGGCAAGGACCTCGGCGACCTCCGGCTGCTCGAGACGCTCCTCCCCGAGCTGGCCGCGGTCGACGGCGTCGAGCGGGTGCGCGTCAGCTACCTGCAACCGGCCGAGATGCGTCCGGGTCTCGTCGACGTCCTGGCCTCGACACCTGGCGTCGCGGCGTACTTCGACCTGTCCTTCCAGCACTCCAGCGCTCCGGTGCTGCGCCGGATGCGGCGCTTCGGCGACACCGAACGGTTCCTCGAGCTCATCGGCCGCATCCGGGCCGCGTCCCCGGCGGCCGGCATCCGATCGAACGTGATCGTCGGCTTTCCCGGGGAGACCGGCGAGGACCTCGCCGAGCTCGAGCGCTTCCTCACCGAGGCTCGGCTGGACGCGGTCG
The DNA here is from genome assembly GCA_036375795.1 of Actinomycetes bacterium. Classification (GTDB taxonomy): domain Bacteria; phylum Actinomycetota; class Actinomycetes; order JACCUZ01; family JACCUZ01; genus DASVBQ01. Next base: position 3,964 of record DASVBQ010000038.1, on the reverse strand, counting down.
GGGTGTTCGGCTACTCCGACGAGGACGGCACGGAGGCCGCCGGGCTCGAGGGCAAGCTCGAGGAGGACGCGGTCCGGGACCGCGTCGAGCGGGTGACCCGGCTGGCCGACGAGCTCGTCGCGCAGCGGGCCGACGACCGGGTCGGGGAGACGGTCGAGGTGCTCGTCGAGCAGGTGTCGGGCGGCGTGGCCGAGGGCCGGGGCGCCCACCAGGCGCCCGAGGTCGACGGCACCACGACGGTCAGGGGCCTCGCAACCGACGACCTGGTGGTGGGCAGGTTCGTACGCGCGGTGGTGGTCGGGGCCGACGGCGCCGACCTCGTCGCCGAGGCGGCGGGGTGACCGGGGTGCCGCAGGTCCCGGTCGCCGCGGCCCCGAGCGCCTGGAACGTCGCCAACGCACTCACCGTGCTCCGGCTGGTCCTGGTGCCGGTCTTCCTGTTCGCGCTCTTCCAGGACGACGGCGAGAGCGCCGGGTGGCGCGTCGTGGCGTTCGTCGCGTTCGCCGTCGCGGTCGTCACCGACCGGATCGACGGCCAGCTCGCCCGCCGGCACGGCCTGGTGACCGACTTCGGCAAGATCGCCGACCCGATCGCGGACAAGGCCCTGATCGGGGCGGCGCTGATCGGGCTGTCCGCGTTGGGGGAGCTGCCCTGGTGGGTGACCGCGCTGGTGCTCGTCCGCGAGATCGGCGTGACCGCCCTGCGGCTCGTCGTGATCCGGCACGGGGTCATGCCCGCCAGCCGGGGCGGCAAGCTCAAGACCGCGTTGCAGAGCCTCGCGATCGGGTTGCTGGTCCTGCCGACCGAGGGCTGGCTGAACACCGTGGCGCTCGCCGTGATGGCGGTCGCCGTCGTCGTGACCCTGGCGACGGGCCTGGACTACGTGGTGCGGGCGGTCCGCCTGCGCCGGACGAGCGCGCGCACCGAGCGCAAGCGTGCCCGTCGACAGTGACCGGGACCTCGGAGGAGCTGGCAGGGCGACTGCACGCGGTCCTGCTCTCCCGCGGCCAGACGCTGGCGGTCGCCGAGTCGCTGACCGGCGGTGCCCTGGGGGCGGCCGTCACCGCCGTGCCCGGCGTGTCGGCCACGTTCCGCGGCGGCGTGACGGCGTACGCGACAGACGTCAAGGCGCGGCTGCTCGGCGTTGACCCCGACCTGTTGGCCCGGGTGGGCGCCGTGGACGAGCAGGTCGCCCGTCAGATGGCCCGCGGGGTCCGCGACGCGCTCGGGGCGACGTACGGCCTGGCCACCACCGGCGTGGCGGGACCCGATCCGCAGGACGGCCATCCGCCGGGGGAGGTGCACCTCGCGCTCGCCGGCCCCGACGAGGTGGTGGCCATCGCGCTGGACCTTCCTGGTGACCGGGCGAGGGTGCGCACCGAGGCGGTCCGCCGGGCGCTCGCCCTCGCGCTGGACCGGCTGGGTGGACCGGACGAGTCCGACTCCGACTGATCGCTTCGGACCGATCGCTTCGGACCGATCGCTTCGGACCGATCGCCCGGCTGACCGCCGGCCAGGAAGCCATCGACGTGATTACAGCGTTACACTCGTCGCGGGTGTGAGTTCCGCACCGTCGGGCGTCGCGCCCGGCACGTGTCCGCGCCGACCGGTACGGTGGGTCGTCCGAGCACACGTCAGCGAGTCGTCGAGAGGGAGGCGCCACGATGGTCCTGCTCCGCCGCCTGCTCGGCGACGTCCTCCGGGAGCGCCGCCGCCAACAGGGCCGCACGTTGCGCGAGGTCTCGGCCACCGCCCGGGTCTCGCTCGGCTACCTCTCGGAGGTCGAGCGGGGACAGAAGGAAGCCTCCTCCGAGCTGCTCGGGTCCATCTGCGAGGCCCTCGACGTCCCGCTCTCGACCGTCCTGCGCGACGTGAGCGACAGCATGGCGCTGGCCGAACAGCTCGAGACGGTTGACGAGTCGGTGCCGCACCCGGTCGTCGTGGTGCCGCCCGCCCCGCCGACCGGCCCGATGCATGTGACGAACGTCGCAGCCTGAGCATCCGCTGTTTCGCGGCGCCCAGGCGCGGGGAGACCTGTAGGAACCGGTCGCCCGTCCACCCCAGTCTCTAAACGGGGGTGTGGACGGGCGCCGGTTTCTTCGTGTCAGCGTCCTACGGGCGGTAGCGGGTGCGGCCCTGCGGCCGGTCGTGAGGCCGAGCGGCAGGGTGCGGCGCAGGACCGCGCTGACATGACGGGCACCAGTACGCGATCCGCTGGTGCGGCGGGTCCCCCTGCACGGCGCTGGCCACCGGGGTGCCGCAGCGTAGGCACGGTCGTCCGCTGCGCTCGAACACCCAGTGGCCGCGGCCGCGCCGGCTGTCGCCGGTCGTGACCTGGCGCACGGTGTTCTTGTTGACCTCCAGCAGCCGGGCGACGCGGCCCACGACGGCGCCCAGGTCCGCAACGTCTCGCACCCGGGTCCACGGGGTGAGACCAGCGAGGAAGCAGACCTCGGTCTTGTACAGGTTGCCGACTCCGGCCAGGTTGCGCTGGTCGAGCAGCGCCTGCCCCAGCTCCCGGTCCGGGTCGCGGGCCAGCCGGCGGACCGCCTCGTCGAGGTCCCAGTCCGGCCCGAGGATGTCCGGCCCGAGGTGGCCCACGGCGTCCGCCTCGCTGTCGCGCGCCAGCAGCTCGACGACGGGCAGCCGGTAGCCGACCGCCTGCCACTGCGGGTTCTCGAGCACGACCCTCACCTGCCACTGCGGCCCGCCCCGCCAGCGGTCGCCGGGCCGGTAGAGGTGCCACGACCCGTCCATCCGGAAGTGCGTGTGCAGGGTGAGGTCGTCCCCGACGCGGGTGAGCAGGTGCTTGCCACGGCTCACGACCTCGGTGACCCGGCGTCCGGCGAGGTCGGTGGTCGCGAGGTGCGGGACCCGGAAGTCGCTGCGGGTCAGCACCCTGCCGGCGAGGGCCTCGTGCAGCCGTCGCCCCGCGAGCCAGACGGTGTCGCCCTCGGGCATGTGACCATCGTCTCCGCTGCGCGCGGGAAGATGCGTCCTGGGTCCCGTCGCTAGGGGAAGGGTGAGCCTGCTGTCCCGAGTCGCCGACCAGCCCTCCCCGCCCCCTCCGGACGGGGAAGGCCCGGTCACCGTCACCGTCGCCCGCCGGGTCGCCCCGGGTCGGACGGCGGAGTTCGAGGACTGGTGTGACGGCATCATCGGCGCCGCCGCCCGCTATCCGGGCTTCCTGGGGGCGGGGATGCTGCGACCGCACGATCCCGGCGGTGAGTGGCACGTGGTCTACCGCTTCGCCGATGCGGCGTCGCTGCGACGCTGGGAGGCGTCCGAGGAACGGGCCACCTGGCTGGAGCGTGCCGACGACCTCATCGAGGAGACCGGCGTGCACCGCGTCTCCGGCCTCGAGACGTGGTTCGCACTGCCGGGCCGGACCGCGCCCGCGCCGCCGAAGTGGAAGATGGCGATCGTCACCCTGCTGGCGATCGTGCCCCTCGTGCTGGCGATGAACCTGACCGTCCTGCCCGTCCTGTCGGACTGGCCGATGGTGGCCCGGACCCTGGTGTTCTCCGGAACGCTGACCGGGCTGATGACGTGGGTCGTGATGCCGCGCATGACCCGGCTCTTCCGACGCTTTCTCTACGGCGGCAGGTGACCGCCACGCTCTAGGGTCGTGGGGGGCGCCGCGCTACTTCGGGTGGGGAGCCGCCGTCGGGCGACTCTCGAGACGTCTTAGGAGAGCTCCATGCCGATCACCCTGGCCTACGTGCCGACACCGGAGGGCGACGCCGCCCTCTTCGCCGCCCGGGACGAGGCGCTGCGCCGGGAGACCCGCGTGGTCGTCGTCAACGTCATCCGGGTGGCCGATCCGGGTGAGTCCGAGCTCTCGGAGGAGCAGCTGGTCGACGCGGCCCAGGCCAGGCTGACCGAGGCAGGCGTCGACAGCGAGGTCCGGCAGCTCCCGGCAGGCGTCGGGGCAGCCGACGAGATCCTCGCCGCCGCCAAGGAG
>DASVBQ010000018.1:0-16987 GCA_036375795.1 Actinomycetes bacterium | reverse complement strand
TTCCTCGGCGGCCACCTGGCCTACCGGCAGGCGGCCGGGGCGAACCACGCCGAGGACGTCCCGCATCTCGTGGGACCCGGCTGGCACGACCTGTGCGCCGTGGACGACCTCGGGGCGGACGGCGAGCCCCGGGTGCGCACGCTCGGCGAGGGCGCCGGCGCGGTGCCGCTGCTCGTGGTGCGCCGTGGCGACCGGATCGACGTGCTCTCGGACCGGTGCACGCACCTCGCCGGTCCGCTGCACGAGGGCCGGGTCGACCTGGACACGGGCTGCGTGACCTGCCCGTGGCACGGCAGCACGTTCGACCTGGAGGACGGGTCCGTGCGGCAGGGACCCGCGACGGCCCCGGCGCACGCCTTCGACGTGAAGGTGGAGAGCGGTCGGCTGCTGGTGCGCCTTCCGCACGCCGGCTAGACGCTCTCGAACTGCCGGCCGCGGGCGATGATCTTCTCGCGGTGCGTGTTGCGCTTGTCCTCGAAGCGGGTCGCCGCGTGGTCCAGCCCCTGCAGGAACGTGGAGAGCTCCTCGCGGGCCTTCTCCCCCTCGGCGTCGAGCCCCTCGACGTCGAAGACGCCCCAGGCGCGCAGCACGGGCGCGAGCACGTCGTCGTGGTGGATGCGCAGGTCATAGACGCCGGCCATGGCGATCTGCACGGACTTGCGGGTGAAGTCCTCGATCGTGCTGCCGGGCATCTCGAAGGACTTCACGACCTCGGTGATGGCCCGCATGGTCTGGTTGGGCGCCACCTCCAGGGCGGCCGCCAGTAGGTTCCGGTAGAAGAGCATGTGCAGGTTCTCGTCCAGCGCGATGCGGGCGAGCAGCTGGTCGCAAACCGGGTCCCGGGTGAGCTTGCCGGTGTTGCGGTGCGAGATCCGGGTCGCGAGCTCCTGGAAGGACACGTAGGCCAGCGACCGCAGCAGGTCGTCGTGGTTGGCCGACTCGAAGCCCGCACCCATGTGTGTCATGCGGGCGTTCTCCATCGCCACCGGGTCGACGGACCGGGTCACGAGCAGGTAGTCGCGGATGGCCATGGCGTGCCGGCCCTCCTCCGCGGTCCAGCGATGAACCCAGGTGCCCCAGGCCCCGTCACGGCCGAAGACCGTCGCGATCTCGTGGTGATAGCTCGGGAGGTTGTCCTCGGTGAGGAGGTTGACGATCAGGCTGGTCCGGGCGACGTCGGACATGCGGGACTGGCCGGGCTCCCAGGCCACGCCGCCCTCGAGCACGCCGTCGAAGGTCCGGCCCTCGCTCCACGGCACGTACTCGTGCGGCATCCAGTCCTTGGCCACCCGCATGTGGCGCTCGAGGTTCTCCTCGACGACCGGCTCGAGCTCTCGGAGCAGGTCGGTCTGGGAGAGCGGGGCGTCATTGACGGCGGTCATTGGCTGGCCTTCCGGGTCGTTGACCTACGGTTACGTCACCGTAGGTATGCCACGGTAGCCCAGGCGCAAACCTGCCCCAACTTCCGGCGTGTCGGTCGGGCCGCCACTCTCAGATCCCGGCCTCGACGGTCGCCGGCCGGCCGGCCGGCAGCTCGCCCCGGAGCAGCTCAACGACCTCGTCGACCGGCTGCGGGCGACCGAACAGGAAGCCCTGGCCGGTCGTGCAGCCGACCTCCCGCAGCCGGGTCACCTGGCTCGGCCGTTCGATGCCCTCGGCGACCACGCGCAGGTCCAGCGCCGCCCCCATGACCAGCACCGCCTCGACCAGGGCGGCCGCTCGTTCGCTGGAGTCGATGTCGCGGGTGAAGCTCCGGTCGATCTTGAGGATGTCGACCGGCAGGTGCTGGAGGTACCCGATCGAGGAGAAGCCAACCCCGAAGTCGTCGATGGCGAGCCGGGCGCCGAGCGTCTTGAGCGTACGCAGCGCGAAGTCCGTGTCGTCGTCGTCGGAGACGACCACCGTCTCGGTCATCTCGAGCACCAGCTTGTTGTCGCCCAGCGCCGCGACGGCCTCGGCGACGAGCCTCGGGAACATCGGGTCGCGCAGCTGGTGCGCGGACATGTTGCAGCCCAGGCTCAGCGGTCGGCCGGCCGCCGCCTGCAGGAGCGGTGCGTCCGCCACGACGCGAGCGAGCACCCGCTCGCCGAGCTCGCTGATCAGCCCGCTCTCCTCGGCCGCCGCGATGAACGCGTCCGGGGGGACCAGCTCACCGCCCCGCTGCCAGCGCACCAACGCCTCCAGCCCGTCGACGCGGCCGTCGGTCAGATCGATGATCGGCTGGTAGTGCACGACCAGCTGGGTGGCGATGTCGCGGCGCAACGCCTCGACGAGCTCCAGCCTGCGGACGTTCTCCTCGCGCAGTGACGGCTGGTAGACGAAGAACCGGTCCTTGCCCAGGGCCTTGGCCCGGTACATGGCCATGTCGGCGTTCCGCAGCAGGCCCGCCGCGTCGTCGTCCGGTGCCGACAGCGCGACCCCGATGCTCGCCCCGACGACCACGCCATGACCCACGATGGTGATCTCCCGCCGCAACGCGGCGAGGAGCCGCTGGCACAGGACGTCGAGCTCGTCGATCCCGCCGACGCCTTCGACGAGGACGGCGAACTCGTCACCCCCCAGCCGGGCAACCGAGTCCTCCGCGCGGACGCAACCGACCAGCCGCGCGGCCACCGTCTTGAGCAGCTCGTCGCCCTCCGCGTGGCCGAAGCGGTCGTTGACGCCCTTGAAGCCGTCGAGGTCGAGGAACAGCACGCCCAGCGCGGTCCCGCTGCGCTGTGCCCGCAGGACGGCCTGCTCCACCCGGTCGAGGAACAAGGTCCGGTTCGGCAGCGAGGTCAGGGCGTCGTGCCGGGCAAGGTGGCCCATCTCCTCGGTGAGCGCGAGGCGGGCGTGGGCCTCCGCGCCGACCGTCGCCAGGGCCTCCAGGGCCTTGCGGTCGGCCTCCACCGAGGCCCGGGCCCGGTCCACGGCCGGCGCGACGAGCCACCGGGCTCCTGCCCCGGTGCGGACCCGGGCGCCGATCTCCTTCGGCGTCGGCTCGTCGTACCGGAGGTCCGCCTTGGCGCTGGCCACGACGGCCCGCACGTGGCGCCGGAGCAGGCCGTCGAGCGAGTCCTGGGAGTGGACGACCTGGGCCTCGGCGGCCGCGTCGAAGAGCGCCTCGAGGCGACGGCGGTGCTCCATGCCGCGGGACAGGGCGCGGGTCGCGACCAGGATCGTCACCAGCGGCACGGCCAGCAGGAAGAGGGTCCAGTCCGGCGCGAAGCGGAACACGACCGCTGCCAGGTAGCCGAGGCTGTCGATGGCGACGAAGACGCCGAGCGCCACCAGCGCGCTCGCCTGCCGCAGCTCGACGAGCAGCGGGCTGTCGCTCTCCAGGGCGATCGAGACCGCCGAGACGAGGTAGTCGACGAGGAAGAACACGGCGCAGCCGACCGCGACGGCGAGCAGCTCGCGGGGCCGCCGCTCGTCCAGCGGGTGGATCGAGGTCATCACCTGCAGCGCGACGGCACCGGCCGTGATGCCCAGGCCGACGTTGAAGGCGCGGATGTCGGCCCGCTTCGCGCTGGTGGCCTGTGACGCGACCTGGCCGACGGCCCACACGGCCAGCGCGCCGGGCCCGTTCCCGGAGCAGGCCAGGAACACGAGAAGCGCCGACTCGAAGCCGACCTCGATGCCGCTGAAGCCTCGGTTCAGGATCAGGGGGAACCGGCTCATGACCGCCGTGACGGGCGGGCCGAGGATCAGTGCCAGCGCCCAGTAGGTGTCGAGCTCACCGCCGAGGAGCAGGCTCAGGAGCGCCACCAGCCCGAGGAACGCCCCCGACACCATGATGGCGACGTCGAACGCCCAGCTGATGGCGCGCTTGGACTGCGTCCCCGGCACGCTCACGCTGCTCCTGCCTCCACCCCGTCCGAACCCCTGGTGGGTCATCGGACGCAGCCGCGGAGGAGTAAAGCGGAGCGGGCGGTCCGAACGGGCGGTTTTCGCCCGAGTCGTGGCGAATCGCGCCGGGCTGGCGCGCCGGCGTCAGCGGTCGGCGACGGGGACGAACGCGCGCTCGGGGCTGCCGGTGTAGACCTGGCGTGGCCGGCCGATCTTGGTCGCCGGGTCCTCGATCATCTCCCGCCACTGGGCGATCCACCCGGGCAGCCGACCGAGGGCGAACAGCACGGTGAACATCCGGGTCGGGAAGCCCATCGCCTTGTAGATCACACCGGTGTAGAAGTCGACGTTGGGGTACAGCTTGCGCTCGACGAAGAAGTCGTCGGCGAGCGCGACCTCCTCCAGCCGCATCGCGATGTCGAGCAGCGGGTCGGGCTTGCCGAGGCCGTCCAGGACCTCCCGGGTGGCCTTCTTCACGATGGCGGCCCGCGGGTCGTAGTTCTTGTAGACCCGGTGGCCGAAGCCCATCAGCTTGACACCCGGCTCCTTGTCCTTCACCCGGCGGACGAAGCTGTCGACGTCGTCGCCGGAGGCGTGGATGCGCTCGAGCATCTCGAGCACGGCCTGGTTGGCGCCTCCGTGCAGCGGCCCGAACAGCGCGTTCACGCCGGCCGAGACGGAGGCGAAGAGGTTGGCGTTGCTGGACCCGACCAGCCGCACCGTCGACGTGGAGCAGTTCTGCTCGTGGTCGGCGTGCAGCACGAACAGCATGTCGAGGACGCGGGCCATGGTGGGGTCGATGTCGTACGGCGTGGCGGGCACGCCGAAGGTCATGCGCAGGAAGTTCTCGACGTAGCCCAGCGAGTTGTCGGGGTACAGCAGCGGCTGGCCGACCGACTTCTTGAACGCGTAGGCCGCGATGGTCGGCAGCTTGGCGAGCAGCCGGACCGTGGAGATCTCGACGTGCTCCTGGTCGAACGGGTCGAGGCTGTCCTGGTAGAAGGTCGACAGCGCGCTCACGGCGGAGGACAGCACAGCCATCGGGTGTGCATCCCGCGGGAACCCCCCGAAGAAGCTCTTCAGCTCCTCGTGGAGCAGCGTGTGGTGGCGGATCCGGTTGGTGAAGTCCTCGAGCTCGGCGGCCGTGGGCAGCTCGCCGTAGATCAGCAGGTAGGACACCTCGAGGAAGGACGCCTGCTCGGCGAGCTGGTCGATCGGGTACCCGCGGTAGCGCAGGATGCCCTGGTCACCGTCGATGAACGTGATCGCCGAGGCGCAGGAACCGGTGTTGACGAAGCCGGGGTCGAGCGTGACGTACCCGGTGTCCTTCAGCAGGGTGGAGACCTCCAGGCCGGAAGGTCCCTCCGTCGCCTCGGTTACCGGGAGAGGCAGCAGTCCGCCGGGGTGCTTGAGCTCGAAGTCGGCCATGTGCTGGTGAGTTCCCTTCCGTCAGTTGACGCACACCAGCATCGCAGACGTGTGCGCACGCGCCACCCCGGAGGGAACCCGCTCGCAGCGGTCAGGGCAGGACGACCGTGACCCCGGCCGGGTAGCCCGGCTCGCCCATCGCCGCCAGCGCCGGGCCCGCCTCGTCCAGCCCGATGCGCCGGGTCACCAGCAGGTCCGGCCGCAGGCGGCCGGAGGAGACGAGCGCCAGCAGCTGGCCGTAGTCGTGGGCGGCCATGCCGTGGCTCCCGACCAGCTCGAGCTCGAGGGCGATGACCCGCGCCATCGGCACCGGGGGGTGCCCGAGGTCCGGGGGAAGCAGTCCGACCTGGACGTGCCGCCCCCTGGGGCGAAGGCCCTTGACCGACGCGGCGCACGTCTCGTGGCTGCCGAGGGCGTCCAGCGAGAGGTGCGCACCACCGCCGGTCGCGAGCCGCACGGCGCGCACCGGATCCTGCGCTGACGCGTCGACTGTCACCTCGGCGCCGAAGGACCGGGCCAGCTCCAGCGCGTCACCGGAGACGTCGACGCCCACGACGCGCGCGCCGGCGGCGACGGCGACCATCACCGCGGAAAGCCCCACGCCGCCGCAGCCGTGGACCGCGACCCACTCCCCCGCGCGCACCCGGCCCTGGGCGACCACGGCGCGGTGGGCTGTCGCCACACGGCAGCCAAGCCCGGCCGCGGTGACCGCGTCGATGTCGTCGGGCAGGGCCACCAGGTTCACGTCCGCGTGGTCGAGGGCCACCAGCTCGGCGAAGGAGCCCCAGCCGGTGAAGCCCGGCTGGGTCTGGCGCTCGCACACCTGGTGGTTGCCGGTCGCGCACTGCGCGCAGGTCCCGCAGGCACACACGAAGGGAACGGTGACCCGGTCCCCCTCCCGCCACCGGGTGACCCGGGCGCCGACGCTCACCACCCGTCCGGCGAGCTCGTGCCCGGGGACGTGGGGCAGTGGGATCGTCCGGTCGTGGCCGGCCCAGCCGTGCCAGTCGCTGCGGCACAGCCCCGTGGCCTCCACCCGGACCACGGCCGCGTGGTCGGCGGGGACCGGGTCCGGGACCTCCCGGACGGTCGCCGGCCCGCCGAACTCCTCGAAGACCAGTGCGCGCACGCTGCTCCCTTCGTCGCGGGGAGGAGCCGGGGGGTTTCCCCCGGCTCGGACCCGGCGCAGACTGTCATGTGAGGACCACGCCACACCTGGGGGTGCCGATGTCAGCTTCTCCGCCCGCTCCGCCCGAGCTGCTCCCGATCCTCTCCCGCGGCAAGCACCGCAATGCTCGCAAGGGTGCCTGCTTCATGGAGATGGCGTCCGTCCTCGCGGGCGAACGCTGGAGCGACCATCCGCGGTGCACCCATCCACTGCTCGCCGAGCTCGCGCGGCAGGTCAACGACAGCACCTCGGACCAGAACCGCCAGCAGCTGGCGGTGCTCATCCCCTCGGTGGTCGGGCTGACCGGCGAGGACCTGCGGGTGGACGCGCGCATCGCACTCCGGTGCGCCCAGGCCGCCCTCCCCGTGGCGTCACAGGAACGGCAGAACGTCATGGCCGTCTCGGTCCTGGTGGCGGACCGTGTGCTCGCCGGCCTGGACGGGCGGCCGCCCGGCGAGCTGGAAGAGGGCAGCCGCCAGGCTCTCGAGTCCGCGCCGCGAGCGCAGAAGTGGGCCCATGACCTCGTACGCCGGGCCGGCATCTCGTCGCGCGGATTCCGTCGCCACGCCGCACCGAACGCGGTGCGCGGGGCGGTCCAGGCGATCGCCGACGCCTGCATCCCGGACCCGGACGCCGTGCTCCGGAAGCTTCTGACCGACGTCATCGCGGACTGCACGGTGCTCTGCGCTGCGCCCGCATCGGCGGCGGCCGGGTCGGACCGGCCGAGCCCCGCTCGGCCTGCTCAGCCCGGGGTGACCGCGAGGTAGGAGATCCCCGGCTGCGGCAGGCCGAAGGACAGCCGCAGCTCCCCGTCGTCGCCGACCTCGGCCGGGTGCGCCGGCTCCAGCTCGGCGAGCTGGTCGGCTTCGCCCAGCCGGTCCCACTCGTCGCCCTCGGGCCAGGCGCGCTCGGCGCCACCCAGGTCGCGCCAGGCCGCGAAGACGTTGCTGTGCTCCTCGTCGACGCGCCAGTGGCGCACCGTCACGGTGCCCGGGGGTAGGCCGGCCACCGTGACGGTGACGTCGCGCGCGAGCACCGGGTCGAAGGGGATCCGGGACTGGTCGAGGCTGCTGTTCCACACCAGGACGCCGACCTCGCCGTCGGCGGCTCGGGCCGCGAGCGCCGACACGAGGCCGCCGCCGCCGTCACCGTCGGCCGTGACCTGCAGCCGGGCGTCGCCGAGCCGGTCCAGCAGGGTCATCGCCCACCAGCGCGGCTTGCGCAGGTTGCCGACCGTCAGCAGTCCGAAACCGCCGTGCCCCAGCTTCTCCGGACGGCCGAGCTCCTCGAAGTGGTCGGACGCGACCCAGTGCGACAGGGCGTCCAGCCTGCCCATGCTCGACGCCATGCCGTCGAGCAGGAACGTGGCGGCGAACACGCTGTCGCCCACGAGGTGGAAGTGCTGGGAGCCGGGACCCCACTCGGTCCACCAGATCCGCGCGTCCTCGCGGCCGTGCCGGGCCAGGATCGGGCGGAGGTCCAGCGGGGGGCTGCCATAGGTGTGGGTCGACACGAAGTCGACCGGTGCACGGGACTCCTCGGCGTGCTCCAGCAGCAGCTCGACCCACTGGGCGGCGGCCGAGCTCGGGCCGCCGACGACGAGCCGCTCGTCGACCTTGCGGACCGCCGCCACCGTCACGTCGTACAGCCGGAGGTACTCCTCGGCCGTGCCGCTCCAGAAGACGTCGAGGTTCGCCTCGTTCCAGACCTCGAAGCTCCACCGGTCGCGCACCTCGTCCAGCCCGTAGCGGTCGACGAGGTGCGCGGTCAGCGCGGTCACGAGGTCGGCCCACCGGTCCCAGTCCTTCGGCGGGGAGATGATCGCCTCGTACGCGAACACGGTCCGCGACGGGTCGCTCGCGAGGTCGTGCGGCATGTACGACAGCTCGACGACCGGGCGGAGGCCGAGCTCGAGCAGCGTGTCGTAGACCTGGTCGATCCCCCTGAAGTCGTGGACCGGCTCACCGTCGACCTCGCGGTAGACGCGGAGGTCGTCGCAGAGGATCGCATGGGCGCGGACCGTCTCGACGCCGAGCTCGTCGTGCATGCGGCGGAGGGCCTCGCGCAGCTCAGGGCCGATCGGGCGCCCGCCGACCTCGTCCTTCGACAGCATCAGGCTCAGGTGCTCGGAGCCGATCATCGGGCGCCACGGCCGGTGCAGCGTGCCGACCTCCCGGCCGGCGTCGACGTGGAGGTGGACCGACGCGGCACCGTCGGCCGTCGGTGTCGCCGGAACGGGCTCGCTGAGCGCGCCCAGACGGCTGACCTCGGGCAGCGCCGCGACCGCGTACCAGTGTTCCCGCCCGCGCTCCGCCGACGTGTCGACGTACGGCGGCTGCGGCACCGCGAGGACGTCGTTGCCGCCGTGGTCGATCGGCTCGAACGGGCCGTCGGCGCTGTCCGCGCGGTGGACGAGGTAGCCGACGGCGCCGGGAACCGGGTCCCACTCGAGCGTGACGTGACCCCGTCCCGGCACTGCCCGCAGGCCCGTCGGGGCGGGCAGCGCCAGATCCTGGGCACCGCCCCCGGTCCGCCGGCCGATGCGCTCCTCGAAGTCGGTCCTCGCGTCGCCGGGCGTCACAGCTTGTCCTCCGTGACACCCACGAACTCCTCCATCCGCATGAGCGGCGCGACGCGCTCCTTCATCGGCCCGGTGGCGAACGGCTCGCGGAGCAGGTCGTCGGCCAGCGCGTTGCCGAGCGCGGCCATGACCATGCCCTGGTCGAGGGACAGGTAGCGCTGGGACATCTGGCCGGTGCTCACGTTCACCGCGTCGTAGAAGCCGCCCGGCCCGTAGGCACCGAAGTCCTCGCGCAGGTTCGCCAGGTTGCGAAGCGCAGCCTGCGGCGCGTACCGCAGGGCCAGGAAGGACGCGTGCGGCGTCACCACGCCCTCGCCGTACGTCGTCGGCTCAGGCTGCGGCGGGCGGCAGTCGCCGTAGCCGTAGTCGACGTACGTGCGCTGCTGGTCGGACGCGTAGCCGTTCGGCTCCATCCCGATCGGGTCCACGCCGTACTCGCGGTAGCCGCCCGACGGGTTGTTCGACGGCGAGAAGCCCCAGTAGCCGTAGCCGGCCTCCTCCATGCCGTGCGCGATCTGCGCCTTGACGTACCTCGGGTGCGTGAACGCCCAGCTGCGCTGACCCCACTCCTCCTCCGGCACGAACAGCGGCACCATCAGCGCCTCGAACATCGACCCGCCCCACGTCGGGACCATCCGCTCGCCCCGGTACTCGTACGCGCCCTCGAACACCCGCACACCGAGGTACTCGCGCCACTCCCCGACCGGCTGCTGCTCGGACCACGACCAGTCGCAGGTGGGCGGGAACGTCCGCCATGCGCCGAAGTAGTGCTTCTCCGGGATCGCCCCCGAGGCGATGCCCAGGTAGCTGGCCATCCGTGGCTCGGTGTTGAACGCCCCGTAGTGGTGGCAGGTGTAGTAGACGTCCTCCTCACCGCGGTAGTTGTCGGTGACGGAGCATCCGGGTGGAGGGTCCACCCAGAAGCCGCCGCGGATCTGGTTGACCTGTGGGTCGTAGTAGTACCCGAAGTCCATCCGGTCCAGGACCACGTGTGCTTCGTCGGCCAGGTCCGGGACCTGGTCGATGACGACCTCCAAGGCGGTGGCGAGCCACCCGTTGTCGACGCTGGACAGGAACGGATGGACGGTGCTGCCGTCCGCCGGCCAGGTCGTGAGCTTGTCGCCGGTGGCCGGGTCGTACCAGTTGAAGTACATGCCCGACGGCTCGTGGATCTCCAGCGTGGGCAAGGTCTCCAGCGTCTGGGCGATCCGGGTCCGTGCCTCCTCGGACGTGATCAGGCCGATCTCGCGGGCCGCCACCGCGCTCCACAGGTACGCGCCGATGTTGGTCGGCGAGGTGTACGCAGCGCGGTCTGCGGCGTCGAGGTCTCCCGCGATGTTGTCGGACACCAGGCCGGTGTCCGGGTCGGCCATCGCGGCCATCGACGCCCAGGTGTCGGCGGCGTACTCCGTCAGCACCTCGTTCGTGCGGTCGGCCGAGGTCGAGCCGACGGCCCCGGTCGGGACGGCGACGGCCAGGGCGGTTGCCGCGGACGCGACAGCGGTGAGGACGACACGGTGGGTCCTTGGCATGCGCTGAACTCCCTCGCGGGTGCGGGTGTCGGGATCGCTACTTGATGCCGGTCATGGCGATCCCGCGCACGAAGTGGCGCTGCAGGACCAGGAAGACGACCAGGACGGGGACGATGATCACGACCGAGCCGGCCATCAGCAGGCCGAAATCGCTCTTGTTCTCGCCGATGGCGTAGATGGCCAGCGCCACCGGCAGCGTGTACCTCTCCTCGGACTGCGCGACGACGAGCGGCCAGAGGAAGTTGTTCCACGAGGTGAGGAAGGTGAGGATGCCGAGCGTGGCGAGCGCCGGCCGGCACAGCGGCAGGATGATGCTGCGGAAGATCCGCCACTCCCCCGCGCCGTCGACGCGGGCGGCGTGGATCAGCTCGTCGGGCAGCGACAGCATGAACTGCCGCATGAGGAAGACGCCGAACGGCCCGGCGAGGAACGGGAAGATCAGGCCGGGGAACGTGTTGACCATCCCCAGGTTGCTGACGAGCACGAACAGCGGCACGAACGTGACGACACCGGGAACCATCAGCGTGCCGAGCACCAGCACGAAGATGATGCGCTTCCCGGGGAAGTCGAGCTTGGCCAGGGCGTAGCCCAGCATCGAGCAGAACACCAGGTTGCCCAGCGTGATGGCGAGCGCGACGACGGCGCTGTTGAAGAAGTAGGTGGGGAAGTCGAGCTGGGTGAACAGCGTGCGGTAGTTGTCCAGGGTCGGGTCCTGCGGCAGCCACGACGGAGGAACCTGCTTCAGCTCTCGGTCGGGCCGGAAGGACCCCATCAGCATCCAGAGGAACGGCCCGACGAGCAGCACCAGACCGCCGGTGAGCACGACGTAGACCCAGGGCTGCGCCGTCGGCTCGCCGAAGGACACCTGTCGCCTCGGCTGCGGTCGTCGGGGACCGGGCGCGACCTCGGTGGGAGCCGGGATCGCTGTGGTTTCGGGACGGGTCGTGGCCATCGTCGCCTCCTCAATCCCGCTGCCCGAGCAGCCGGAACTGCACGGCAGTGATGATGGCGATCACGATGAACAGCACGTACGCCATGGCGGCTGCGTAGCTGTAGTTGCCGAAGCCGAACTGGTTGTAGGTGTAGTAGGCCAGCGACAGGGTCTTGTCGAGCGGACCCCCTCGCGTCATGACGAAGGGCTCCTCGAAGAACTGCAGGTAGCCGATCATCGTGACGACGCCGCCGAACAGCAGGGTCGGCCGCATCATCGGCAGCGTGATGTGCCGGAACCGGTTCCACGCGCCGGCGCCGTCGATGGCCGCCGCCTCGTGCATCTCCTTCGGCACGATCTGCAGCCCGGCGAGGAAGATCACGACCAGGTAGCCCATGTTGCGCCAGGCCGCCATCACGATCAGCGAGGGCATCGCCCAGGTGGAGCTGGTGAGCCACGACGGCCCGTCTATGCCGACGTAGCCGAGCAGCGTGTTCACGATGCCGCTGTCCGGCTCGAGGAGGAACCGCCACACCACGGCGACGGCAACGATGCTCGTGACGACCGGCAGGTAGTAGCCGACCCGGAAGAACGCCTTCAGCTTGGTGATGCCCGAGTTCAGGCCGACCGCGACCGCCAGCGCGAGCCCCATGGTGAGGGGCACCCCGATCACCACGAAGTACGCCGTGTTGAAGGCGGCCTTGCGGAACGTCTCGTCGTCCAACAGGTCGGTGTAGTTCGTCAGGCCCACGGGCTCGACCGCGAGCGGGTTGCGGACGTCGGCAGACCGGAGGTCGGTGAAGCTCATCACGAAGGACGCGAGCACCGGGCCGACGGTGAAGACGAGGAACAGAGCGAGGAAGGGCAGCGCGAACAGGTAGCCGGCGACCGCCTCCCGCCGGCGCCCCCGGTCGGGGCGCCGACGGGTCGCGGGCGCGCCCGCGGTCACGGCGGCCATGTCAGGATCCGAAGCCGATGCCGTTGGCCTTCTCCTCGGCCGCCGACAGGGCGGTCTCCGGGTCGCTCTGGCCGCGCGACACCTGCTCGATGGCGTCGTCGAGCGGCGCCGCGACCTGCTCCCAGGTCTCGATGGCCGGGGAGGACTTCGCGTCCTGCAGCTGGTCGCCGAACGCCTTGAGCAGCGGGTCGGTGGACAGCTCGCCGGACTCCCAGGTGCTCTGGACGGCGGGCAGGCTGCCCACCAGCTCGTAGAGCTTCTGCTGCTGCGCGTCCTGGGTCAGGAAGTCGACGAACTTCCAGGCCGCGTCCCGGTTCTTCGAGTCCTTGAACACCACCAGGTCACCGCCGCCGGTGAAGGAGGTGCCGGCATCCTCGGTCGGCATGGGGGCCACGTCCCACTTGCCCTCGAACTCCGCGCCGCCCTGGTCGCGCAGGATGCCCATGTGCCAGGGACCGGACACGAACGCGCCGATGTCACCGTTGATGAAGCCGGTCTCGAGCGCTCCCTGAGCAAGGTCGGTCGGCGAAATCTTCTCCTCGAAGAAGGACGCGTAGTAGTCCAGCGCCTCCTGCATCGGCGGCGTGTTGAACGTGAACTCCTCGCCGTCGACGAGCTCCGCCCCACGCTGCCAGGCAAACGGCATGTACGTCTGCCAGGAGCCCTGACCGCCCGGCTGCAGGGAGATGCCCCACTTCGCGCCGGCCTTGTCCTGCATCGCCTTGGTGAAGGCCTTGAGGTCGTCCTGGCTCCAGCCCTCCTCGGGCGTCACCCCGGCCTTCTCGGCCAGGTCCTTGCGGTAGTAGATGAGGCGGGTCTCGGTGTACCAGGGCACCCCGAACGACGTGCCGTCGACGACCGTGGTGTCCCACGAACCCTTGAAGAACTTGCTCGAGTCGATGAGCTCGGTGGGTGTCGCGTCCAGCGCGTCGGTCGCGGCGAACTCGGGCACCCAGGTCGTGCCGACGAGGGTGACGTCCGGTGTCTGGCCGCCGGCGATCGCCGTGGAGATCTTGTTGTGGGCGGCGTCGAACGGGATCACCGTCACCTTGACCTTGGCGTCCGGGTTGTCTGCCTCGAAGTCCGCGGCGATCTCGCCCAGCTTCTCGCCCTCCGCGCCCAGCGCCCAGACGGTGATGTCGCCGCTGGCCTTGCCGGACGAGACCTTCTCGGCCGTCTTCTCCTCCGTCCCGGCGCCCTCGTCGCGACCACAACCGGTCACGGCCAATGCGGCGACGACGGCGAGAGCTCCGGTCGTCCGGATGCCTTTCCTGTGCAGGGTTCTCATCGGTCCTCCTCGGAGTGGCGCCCACAGCTGGCCCGGAGCACGAGCTGCGTGGGCAGCACCTCATGCCGTGTTTCGCTCAGGTCCCCCGTGATGCGGTGGTGCAGTCGTCGAGCAGCCCAGGCGCCGAGCTCGCGCATCGGCTGGCGGACGGTCGTGAGGCCGGGTCGCGCGTGGCGGGCCGCCATGACGTCGTCCCATCCGGTGATGGCGAGGTCGTCAGGGACGGACAGGCCAAGATGCTCGGCCGCACCGATCGCGCCGAGTGCGATCTCGTCGTTGGCGCAGACCAGGGCCCGAGGGCGGCGCCGGGAGCCCAGCAACCGGAGTGCGGCGTCCCGGCCGTCCTCCTCGTCGAAGGGGCAGGCGATGGGCGCGCGCGGCGCACGTACCCCCGCATCGGCCAGTGCCCGCCGGAAGCCATGCCACCGCTGCGAGGTGTCGGCCGACGTCTCGGCGTCGCCGAGGAACGCGAGGGAGCGGTAGCCGTGGTCGCGCACGAGGTGGCTGGTCAGCGCATGGGCGCTCCGCTCGTTCTCGGTGTTGACCGAGTCCGCGCCGTCGATGGGGTCCCGCGCCATCAGCACGAGTGGCAGTCCCTTGCCGACCAGGTCGGCGAGCACGTCGTCACCGACCGTGCGCCCGAGCACGACCACGCCGTCCACGCGGGCGGTGAGGTCCAGCAGCATCTCGCGCGCCGCCTCCCGCCCGTGCGTGGACAGGATCAGCACGCTGCGCCCCAGCTCGGCCGCCACCTCCTCGTAGCCGAGGAGCACCTCGGTGAAGTACGGCCCGGACAGGTCCGGGAAGACGATCCCGTTCGCCGCATGCTGGCCCTCGGCCAGCGAGCGGGCCGGGCGGCTGGGGGTGAACTGGAGGTCCTCGACCGCCTGCAGCACCCGTTCGCGGGTCGCGGGTGCGACGGGAGCCGTGCCACGCAGCGCGCGGGAGACGGTCGCGATCGAGACACCCGCGCGCTGTGCGACCTGGTAGATCGTCGCCTCGGCAGCGGGCTGGCCAAGCGCTGTAAGCGCTTTCATGCGTGGGGGTGTTCCACCGGTTTGGGTGTTTCTAACCTCTCCTGGCGAATTGTTCCCCACCTGGAGCCCGCCGGAGCTCGAAGCGGACCTCAAGGCCGCTCACAGCAATCGCACAGGAACGCGCGGCATCGTGCCTGTCATGACCGAGCAGACCCGCACCCTCCCGCCGTACCCGCCCACCAGCCAGGACCCCTTCGACCCGTGGCGCTCGGCCACGCCACCCCAGCCGCCCACGGCGGAGCCGCTCCCGGCCGGGCCGACATCCGCTCCCCGCCGCGGGGTCGCGCTGCTCGCCGTGGTCGCCCTCGCCGCCGGGCTGGTGGGCGGCGGGGCAGGCGCCGCCCTGACCGTGGCCCTCGACGACGACCCCGCCACGACCTCGAGCTCGGTGGGCTCGCTGCGCACGCCGGCGTCGACCGACGGCGCCGCCGCACAGGGTTCGGTCGAGCAGGTGGCGGCAACCGTGCTGCCGAGCGTGGTCTCGATCGAGGTGTCCGGAGGTGAGGGCACCGGCGTCGTGCTCAGCGCGGACGGGCTGATCCTCACCAACAACCACGTCGTCGCCGCCGCGGCGAACGGTGGCGAGCTGCGCGTCACCTTCAACGACGGATCCACCGCGTCGGCCACCATCGTCGGCCGGGACCCGGTCACCGACCTCGCGGTCATCAAGGCCGAGGGCGTGAGCGGCTTGACCGCCGCGACGCTCGGCCGTTCCGCGGACCTCGACCCGGGCGAGCAGGTGGTGGCCATCGGGTCGCCGCTCGGCCTGCAGGGCACGGTCACCAGCGGCATCGTCAGTGCCCTCGACCGGCCGGTCCGCACCGGCGACGCGACCAGCGCCGAGACCGCCAGCACGGTGATCGACGCCATCCAGACCGACGCCGCGATCAACCCCGGCAACTCCGGCGGCCCCCTGGTGAACATGCGCGGCGAGGTGGTCGGCATCAACAGCGCGATCGCCACGCTCGGCGCGGGCGGCCAGTCCGGCTCGATCGGGCTCGGGTTCTCCATCCCGATCGACCAGGCGCGCGCCATCGCCACGCAGCTGATCGACAGCGGCACGGCGACCCACGCGCAGCTCGGCGTGAGCGTGCAGGACACCGCCGACGGGGCAGCGGTCGCGCTGATCTCGACCGGCAGCACCGCCGAGAAGGCCGGCTTGCGCGTCGGCGACGTCATCACCCGCGTCGGCGACCGGACCATCGAAGACGCCGACTCGCTCATCGCAGCGATCCGCTCGCACCGACCGGGTGACGAGGTGACGCTGACCTACCAGCGCGACGGCGCGCAGGACACGGTCTCCGTGACCCTCGGCAGCGACGGCTGACCGGACGGTCCCGGCCCGCGGGCAGCACAAGGCCCCTCGACCTCATGCGTCGAGGGGCCTTGTCGTTGTTTGTAACGGATGGTTCCCACGTGGTCCGGGACCGACACGCGGTGGGCGGTGACCGTGAGGCAGGCCACATGTCGCTGCCCACCTCTCCGGCGTGGTGCTGGCAACACCGTCGAGCCGCGGCGGCGCTACAGCCTCGCC
The DNA here is from genome assembly GCA_036375795.1 of Actinomycetes bacterium. GTDB lineage: Bacteria > Actinomycetota > Actinomycetes > JACCUZ01 > JACCUZ01 > DASVBQ01. The sequence continues at coordinate 702 of DASVBQ010000018.1, read as the reverse complement.
GCGAAGCTGCTCGTCGCCCAGATGGACCTGCTGTACGGCCGCTGGCGCACGCTGGAGAAGCTCCTCGTTCTCGCGATCGTCGCCCGGGTGCCGTACCAGACCTGTTCCTGCGGTACCGCCTGCTCCCCCAGGTCATCGCGATCGGCTGGTGGAACGTCTGTTGGCTGCTGTACGCCCTCAAGCCCGCGTGGAGCTATCGCCGCAACGCCGACTTCGAGGACCACGCCGAGCACGAGTACGCCGCGCTCGTCGAGGAGAACCCGCAGTTCGAGACCACGCCGTACGTCTCCGCGCTCTGCGCGGAGTACGGCACGTTCGCCTCCCTCGCGGACCTGTTCCGACAGATCGGCCACGACGAGCGCTGCCACAAGCGGGAGTCCGAGCAGCACCTGCTCCAGCCGCGGGTCCGCTGAGGACCGGGACGAGCGCTGCGACGCCCCGCTCGGTGCGAGGATGAATGGGTGCTCGACCCCCGCGACCTCTACGAGCTGCACACCAGCACCGGGCCGACCGGCGCCGACCAGGCCTCGACCGGCCCGGTGCTGCTGCACGTCCTGACCGGGTTCATCGACGCGGGTCAGGCCGGCGCGCTCGCGCGCGACCACCTGCTTGCCACCCTGGCGCACCGCCCGGTCGCCACCTTCGACGTCGACCAGCTGCTCGACTACCGGTCCCGCCGTCCGCCGATGGTCTTCGTCGAGG
>DASVBQ010000007.1:0-6940 GCA_036375795.1 Actinomycetes bacterium | reverse complement strand
GACCCCAACGACCTGCGCATCGACGTTTACCGGTCGTCCGGGCCGGGCGGGCAGAGCGTGAACACCACGGACTCCGCGGTACGCATCACGCACGTCCCGACCGGGATCGTCGTGTCCTGCCAGAACGAGAAGTCCCAGCTGCAGAACAGGGAGCAGGCGATGCGCATCCTGCGTGCCCGCCTGCTCACAGCAGCACAGGAGGAGGCGGACAAGGAGGCCTCCGACGCCCGGCGCAGCCAGGTCCGCACGGTGGACCGGTCCGAGCGCGTCCGCACCTACAACTTCCCGGAGAACCGGATCGCCGACCACCGGGTCAACTACAAGTCGCACAACCTCGACCAGGTCCTCGACGGCGACCTCGACGCGGTGGTGCAGGCCCTGGTCGACGCGGACACCGAGGCCAAGCTGGCTCTGAGCGGCGACGTGCGGAGCGAGGGACGAGCGTAGCCGGGGTGCGACGATGAACAGCGGCCGAGCAGCGAGCGCACCGCTTCGGGCGGCACTCGCCGAGGCCACCACCCGGCTGGAGGCAGCCGGCGTGCCGTCGCCGCGCTTCGACGCCGAGGAGCTCGCCGCGCACTCGCTCGCGGTGGAGCGCCGCGACCTGTGGCGCCACGACCGGCCCGGCCCGGGATTCCAGGAGTACGTCGTCCGGCGAGCCGCTCGCGAGCCCCTGCAGCACATCACCGGCCGGGCCCACTTCCGGCACCTCACCCTCGCAGTCGGGCCGGGCGTGTTCGTGCCGCGGCCGGAGACAGAGGTCGTGGCAGAGGCCGCGATCACGGCGGCTCGACGCAGCCGCGCGCCGGTGGTCGTCGACCTCGGCACCGGGTCCGGCGCGATCGCCCTCGCCGTCGCCGACGAGGTGCCCGACGCGGTCGTGCACGCAGTGGAGGCCGAGCCCGAGGCGCACCGATGGGCGGCGAAGAACTGTGCCGGAACCAGGGTGGACCTGCGGCTCGGCGACATGGCCACGGCGTTCCCCGACCTGGCCGGCTCCGTCGACGTCGTGGTCAGCAACCCGCCGTACATCCCGGTCGGGGCCGAGGTGCGCGACCCGGAGGTCGCGGCCCACGACCCTGCCGCCGCACTCTGGTCGGGGGCGGACGGCCTGGACGCGGTGCGGGTGGTCGAGGAGGTCGCTTCCCGTCTGCTCCGGCCAGGTGGGAGCGTGGTCGTCGAGCACGCCGACCTGCAGGGGCGGTCGGCGCCCGCGGTCTTCGCCGCGGCCGGCCGGTGGGCGGACGTGCGCGACCACCAGGACCTGTCCGGTCGGGACCGCTACCTCACGGCCACGAGGAAGGGCGGCGGCTGATGGGCTGGATCCGGCGCTTCGACATGTCGGTCGCCACCGAGCGGCCGGTCGGGCTGGAGCAGGCGGCCGACGCGGTCCGCCGTGGCGAGCTCGTGGTGCTGCCGACGGACACGGTCTACGGCCTGGGCACCGACGCCTTCTCCCCGGACGCGGTCGCCGGACTGCTCGCGGCCAAGGGGCGCGGCCGAGACCTGCCGGTCCCGGTCCTCGTGGGCTCGCCGCGGACGCTGGACGGCATCGCGACCGGTCTCTCCCCGGCCGCGCGATCGCTCGTGGAGGCCTTCTGGCCCGGCGGGCTCACCCTCGTGGCCAGGGCCCAGCCCTCGCTGCAGTGGGACCTCGGCGACACCGGGGGCACGGTCGCGGTGCGGATGCCCCTGCATCCGGTGGCCATCGAGCTGCTGCAGGCCACCGGCCCGATGGCGGTGAGCAGCGCCAACATCAGCGGGCGCCCTCCCGCGACCACCGTCGACGAGGCGGTCGAGCAGCTGGGGGAGGCGGTCTCGGTCTACCTGGACGGAGGTCCCTCCGGTGAGCCGGTGCCCTCTTCGATCGTCGACGTGACGGGCGAGGTCCCGCGGTTGCTGCGCGCCGGCGCGGTCGACGAGCAGGCGCTGCGCGAGGTCACGGGCGACCTGCGCGCCGGGCCGTACAGTGAGCCGTCATGAGGAGGCCGTCATGAGCGATGACGCCACACCCTTCTGGGGCCCGGACTTCGCTGCGCTGCAGCAGCAGGACCCGGAGATCGCCGGCGTCGTCCTCGGGGAGCTCGATCGGCTGCGCGGTGGACTGCAGCTCATCGCGAGCGAGAACTTCACGTCACCCGCGGTGCTCGCAGCACTTGGCTCGACGCTGTCGAACAAGTACGCCGAGGGCTACCCGCACCGTCGCTACTACGGCGGGTGCCAGGAGGTCGACCGCGCGGAGGAGATCGGCATCGCGCGGGCGAAGGAGCTCTTCGGCCTCGACGGAGCCGACGTGCACGCCAACCTGCAGCCGCACTCGGGCGCGAGCGCCAACCTCGCCGCGTACGCGGCGCTGGTCCAGCCCGGCGACACGGTCCTCGCGATGTCGCTGCCGCACGGCGGCCACCTCACGCACGGAGCGAAGGTCAGCTTCTCGGGGAAGTGGTTCAACCCCGTGCCGTACCACGTGCGGCAGGACACCGAGCTCATCGACTACGACGAGGTTCGCGACCTCGCCCTCGAGCACCGGCCGAAGATGATCATCGCCGGTGCGACGGCCTACCCGCGGCTCATCGACTTCGAGCGGTTCCGCGAGATCGCCGACGAGGTGGGCGCCTGGCTGCTGGTCGACGCGGCCCACTTCATCGGCCTGGTGGCCGGTGGTGCGATCCCGTCACCGGTCCCGTACGCCGACGTCGTCACCTTCACCACCCACAAGGTGCTGCGCGGCCCGCGCGGCGGCATGATCATCTGTCGGCCGGAGCTGGCGCAGCGCATCGACAAGGCGGTCTTCCCGTTCTGCCAGGGCGGTCCGCTGATGCACGCTGTCGCCGCCAAGGCAGTGGCGCTGAAGGAGTGCCTGCAGCCCGCCTACCGCGACTACGCCCGCCAGGTCGTGGCCAACGCGCAGGCGCTGGCGCACGCCCTCGAGGCCGAGGGCATGCGACCGGTGTCCGGCGGCACCGACACCCACCTCGCGCTGCTCGACCTGCGCGAGCTCGGCGTCACCGGGGCCGAGGCGGAGACCCGCTGCGACGCGGCACGCATCACGTTGAACAAGAACGCGATCCCCTACGACCCGCAGCCGCCCATGACCGCCTCCGGCATCCGGGTCGGCACTCCTGCCGTGACGACACAGGGCATGACCGAGCCCGACATGAAGGAGATCGCCGGGTTCATCGGCCGGGCCGTACGTGACGCCGACGGGTCGACGACCCGGGAGGTCGGTGACGCCGTGGCGTCCCTGGTGGCGCGCCACCCGGCGTACCCCCGGCCGGCCTGAGCCGTGCGCGAGTACCTGCTCACGGCGCTGGTGGCGGCGGCCGTCACGTACCTGCTGACACCTGTCGCCCGGCGCATCGCCCTGCGGTGGGGCGCCATGACGCCGGTGCGCGACCGGGACGTGCACGCCATCCCGACGCCGCGGCTCGGCGGCATCGCGATGATGGGCGGCTTCGCCGCGGCACTGCTGGTGGCGAACAGCCTGCCCTTCCTCGGTCCGCGGCTGGTGGGCAGCGACGTCGTCGCGGTCCTCACCGGCGCCACGCTGGTCTGTCTGCTCGGGGTCGCGGACGACAAGTGGGAGCTGGACGCCGTCACCAAGCTCGCGGGCCAGGTGCTGGCGGCCGGCGTCATGGTCCTGCAGGGCGTGCAGATGCTGTTCCTGCCCTTCGGCGGGCTCGCGGGGTCGTCGCCGGACGGCGTGCCGGGGGCGGTCGTGCTCGGCCCACCGGAGGGCGCGGTGCTCACCGTCCTCGTCATCGTCGTGACCATCAACGCGGTGAACTTCGTCGACGGTCTCGACGGCCTGGCAGCCGGGATCGTCGCCATCGCGGCAACGGCGTTCTTCGCCTTCTCCTACCTGCTGACCGTGCAGGAGGGCCTGCTGCGCGCGACCACTGCCGGCATCGTGGCCTCGGCGCTCATCGGGGTCTGCCTGGGCTTCCTGCCGCACAACTTCAGCCCCGCCCGGGTGTTCATGGGCGACTCGGGCTCGATGCTCATCGGGCTGCTGCTCGCCACGACCACCATCACGCTCACCGGCTCGGTCAACCCCAACGACGTCGGCACCGACATCGCCCCCGCCCTGGTGCCGCTGGCCCTGCCGCTGGCCGTGATGGTCGTGCCCTTCCTCGACATGCTGCTGGCGATCGTGCGCCGGACCGCCGCGGGCCGGTCGCCGTTCGCACCGGACAAGCAGCACCTGCACCACAGGCTCCTCGAGCGCGGTCACTCGCACGCCCGCGCCGTGTTGGTGATGTACCTCTGGTCGGCGGTGCTGGCCTTCGGCGCGACGGCCGCCGCGTTCCTCGACCTGCAGATGTTGCTGGCGAGCCTCGGCGCCGTGGCGCTGCTCGCACTGCTTGCCACGATGAACATCCCGCGCCTGCGTCGCGCGGAGGGCACGTTCACCGGCCTGCGCCGGGGGCGGGCCCGGTGAGCACCCGGCTCGGCACGGAACGGACCTTGCTCGGACGGGCCGTCGTCCTGACGCTGCTCGTCGGTCTCGTCTCGGTAGGTCTGGCTGCGGCGGCGGGACGGGCAGCGGTGCTCGCAGCCCTGCTGGCCCTCGGTCTGGTGCTCGGCTTCCTGCTCGTCGGCCAGCTGCCCGTCGCCCAGGTCGCCCGCGGGAGACGGCGAGTCGGTGCCGCGCTGCTCGTCGTCCTGTACACGACCCGAGTGCTGCTCCTGCTCGTCGCGTTCCGTGTCTTCTACGTGGCGGACGACGTCGACCGGAAGGTACTCGGGCTCACCGTCATCGCATGCGCGTTGGCATGGACCGCCGGCACCGTCTGGGCCGCGCTGCGGTGGCGGCCGATGGTCGTCGAGCCCGATGCCGCGCAACCGCCGTCGGCGGCGTCCGGAGCAGCCGAGCGCCGCTGATAGGGTCGTGCGGCCATGTCGGAAGACCAGCCCGAGAAGGACCGCCCGGTCCGGGAGGTCGACGGCTGGGCAGTGATCAGCTACCTGCTCGGTGGGGTCATCCTCTACGGCGGCATCGGCTGGTTGCTCGACCTCTGGTTGGGCACCCGCGGGTTCGTCGCCGTGGGGATCGTCCTGGGGGCAGCCGCCGGAATCTGGCTCGTCTGGCTCCGGTACAGTAAGCCCTGATCCCAACAGCACTTTCGCACTGCCGATGCACCGCGCCGGAAATGGAGACGCCTTGCACCTGGTCAACGTGGCCCAGGCGGCTGAGGGGGAGGAGTTCCACGCCCCCGGGCCCGGGGACTTCGAGTTCCCGGCCCTTTTCGGCGACGGGACGTTCTTCACGAAGCCGATGCTTGTCATCGTGCTCGGAACGTTCGCGATCGGGCTGTTCTTCTATCTCGCCGCTCGCCGCGCGACACTCGTCCCGGCCAAGGTCCAGTTCATGGGCGAGAGCGTCTACGGCTTCGTGCGGAACAGCATCGTCGGCGACACGATCGGCCACGAGGGACGCAAGTTCGTTCCCTACCTGACGACGCTGTTCTGCTTCATCGCTGTCCTGAACCTTTCCGGCATCATCCCGGTGCTGCAGCTCCCGGCCACGTCGAAGATCGCGATCCCGTTGGCCCTGGCGCTGATGTCATGGGTGATCTTCAACTACGTCGGCATCCGACGGCACGGCTTCATCGGCTACTTCAAGAACATGATGTTCCCGCCGGGGCTGCCCAAGCCGATCTACGTGCTGCTGGCGCCGCTGGAGTTCTTCTCCACGGTCATCATCCGACCGATCACGCTCACCCTCCGTCTTACGCTGAACATGTTCGCCGGGCACCTCGTGCTGCTGCTGACGGTGCTGGGTGGCGAGTACCTCCTCGTCGAGAAGGGCGGACTGCTGGCGGTCGCCAGCGTCATCCCGTTCGCGTTCTCGATCATCCTCACGTTCTTCGAGGCGTTCGTGCAGGTGCTGCAGGCCTACGTGTTCGTCCTGCTCTCCGCTCTGTACATCGCCGGCGCCCTCGCCGAAGAGCACTGATTCACCACCCGCTGACCTCAACGCAGGAAACCGAGAAGGGAAACACAGTGGACGGCACCATCAACGGCAGCCTCAACATGATCGGCTATGGCCTCGCTGCCATCGGCCCCGGTGTGGGCATCGGCCTGATCTTCGCTGCCTACATCAACGGCGTCGCCCGCCAGCCCGAGGCGCGTGGTGTCCTCCAGGGCATCGCGATCCTGGGCTTCGCCCTCGCCGAGGCGCTTGCCATCATCGGTATCGGCCTCGCCTTCGTGCTCAGCTGACGATGACGTACGACATCGCCGCAGTGCTGCTGGCCGCGGAGGAGGAGCCCAACCCTCTGCTGCCGCACCTGTCCGAGCTCATCGTCGGCACCATCGCCTTCGCGCTGCTGCTGTTCTTCCTGCAGCGCAAGGTCTTCCCCATCTTCGAGAGGACCTTCGCCGAGCGCCGTGACGCGATCGAGGGCGGCATGGAGCGGGCCAAGGAGGCCGAGGAGGAGGCGAGGGAGACGCTCGCGCAGTACCGCGAGCAGCTTGCCGACGCCCGGCACGAGGCGGCACGGCTGCGCGAGGACGCCCGGGAGCAGGGCGTGCAGATCATCGCGGAGATGCGTGAGCAGGCGCAGGCCGAGGCCCGGCGCATCACCGAGCAGTCCCACCAGCAGATCGAGGCCGACAAGGCGCAGGCGATCGCCCAGCTGCGGACCCAGGTCGGGTCGCTCGCGACCGACCTGGCCGGCCGCATCGTGGGCGAGTCGCTCGAGGACGACGCCCGCCAGCGGCGGGTCGTCGACCGTTTCCTGGACGAGCTGGAGACCCGCGCCGACGCCGGTGCGACGTCGGTCACCGAGGTCACGGACACGGGCTCCCGCGCATGACTGCAGCCTCCATGCAGGGTGCGAGCCGCGAGTCGTTGGCCGCCGCCCGGGAGACGCTGGGCACGCTGATCCGCTCCGGCGACACGGACCTGGCGTCGCTCAGCGACGACCTGTTCGAG
>DASVBQ010000005.1:0-2872 GCA_036375795.1 Actinomycetes bacterium | reverse complement strand
TCCGGTGTGCGGCGCAGCGCGAGCAACCGGCCGGAGGCGTCGACCACGGCGATGACGACCCGGAAGCCCTTGTCGAGGGCGAGCCGCTCGGCCGCCGCGACGACCGAGTCCACCCCAGCCGTGGTCAGTACCCGGCGGGTGCGGATGAGCGGGGAGGTGTGCGCAGCTGTCATGGCGTCACGTTTCCTTGTGTGTCGAGGACGGCGGCCCAGACGGCCGTGTCGCTGGTGATGTAGAGGACGTTGCGGTCGGGACCGCCGAAGGCGAAGTTCACGGCTCCGGGGACGTCGATCTGTCCCAGCAGGTCGCCGTCGGGGCTGAGCACCTGTACGCCGGAGAAGGACGACACGTAGACCCGGCCGGCGACGTCGGTCTTCAGCCCGTCCGGGAACCCCGGCGTGGTCACCGCGAGCAGCCGCCGGTTCGCCAGGTGCCGGCCACCGACCAGGTCGAACGCGACGACGTGGTGCGGTCGGCTCGCGTGGAAGCTGCCCGGCTCCTGGTTCGCGCCGCTGTCGGTGACGTAGAGGACCTCCTCGCCCGGCGAGAAGGCGATGCCATTGGGCTTGTCGAAGGAGTCGTCCACGACGTCCAGCACGTCGGTCGTCGGGTCCCAGCGGTACACGAAGTCTCCGACCACCGGTGCGGGTCGGAAGCCTTGCAGGTGGCCGTACGACGGGTCGGTGAACCAGACGGTGCCGTCGCCGCGCACCACGACGTCGTTCGGGGAGTTGAGCGGCAGGTCACGCCAGCGAGAGACCAGCGCGGTGGTCCGCCCGGACGCGGGGTCGACCCGGCTGATCCGCGCGTCTCGGGTCATCGACCCCTGCTCGCAGACGACGAGGGAACCGTGAGCACCGGCCGTCATGCCGTTCGCCGCCGTGGTGCGTGCGGGGACCACCGACACGTCCCGGACGATCCGGGGGAACCGGTCACCCTCGAGCTGCAGGCGCTTGATCTGCACCTGTCCCATCGCCGGCCGCGTCGTGAAGTACAGCGCGTCCTCTGTGGGTGAGTAGACCGGACCCTCGTGGGCGTCGACGTCGATCACGTGCCGAAGCCGTGGTGCCAGACCCAGCACGTCGCGGAACGACATGTCGTACGTCGTGAAGCCGGCCTCCCCACGCGCCACCCGGGACATCGCCGGCGACATCACGACCGGGCCACCGCGCCCGCCGGTGCCACCTGGGCGGGCAGCTGCACCGGCCGATCGCGCAGCGTGCTGGTGCCGAGCCGGGACGCAACTGTCTCCGCGACCCGCAGGGCGTTCGCGATGATGGTGAGTGTCGGGTTCACCGCCGTGCTGGACACGAAGAAGCTGGAGTCCGCGACGTACACGTTGTCCAGCTCGTGCAGCTTGCAGTCGAGGTCCAGGGCCGAGGTCGAGGGGTCGGTGCCGAAGCGCACGGTGCCGTTCTGGTGGGCGACGCCCGAGATGCCGAGCCGGCCACCGACGTACGACAGGTTCTCGTAGACGTCGTCGCGGCACTGCATTGCCGAGAGCAGGCTCTCGAACTTCGCCCGCAGCCGCTGGTGCGCCTCGAGGTTCGTCGGCGTGTAGCGCAGGCTGATCCCGCCGTCCCGGTCGACGGTGACCCGGTTCTCCGGCAGCGGCAGGTCCTCGGTGGTCAGCCAGAAGTCCAGCGCGTGCCGGGCGACCTCGGCCGGGTCGGCCGCGTCCTTGACGTCGAACCCGATCAGGGTGGCGTCGCTCTTGCCGAGCATCTGCATCGCACCCAACGGATAGGGCCAGTCGCCGTCCGGGTCGCCGAAGTAGAAGTCGTTGATCCCGAGCGTCTTCTGGAACTTGGTCGGGTTCGGCATCTTCGAGAACGCGATGAGCGAGGAGTTGTTGTGCAACATCAGGTGGCGGCCCACCTGCCCGGAACCGTTGCCGAGACCGTCGGGGTGGCTCTCGCTCGCCGAGCGGAGCAACAGGGCAGCGGAGTTGATCGCGCCGGCGGCCACGACGACAACGTCGGCCGAGTAGTGCTCCTCCGCGCCGTCACGGCGCACGACGACCCGCGAGACCTGCCGGCCGGAGGCGTCGGTGTCGAGGCGGGTCACCTCGGCGTTGGTCAGCAGCGTGACGTTGGGGTGGCGCAGCGCCGGCTCGACCGCGATCACCGCGGCATCGGCCTTGCCGTTCGTGGGGCACGCGTACCCGTCGCAGGTGGCGCACCGGATGCACGCCGAACGCCAGGGTGCCGACTCGTCGAGCAGGATCCCGTTCGGCAGCGGGAACGGGCTCAGGCCGGCCGCCCGCAGGTCGTCGGACAGCTGCTGGATGCGCGGCTCGTGGCTGATCGCCGGGAAGGGGTACGGCGTAGCCGAGGGCGGCTCGGTCGGGTCGCTGCCCCGCTGCCCGTGGACCTGGTACAGCGTCTCGGCCCGGTCGTACCACGGCGCCAACTCGGCGTAGGTGATCGGCCACGCCGGCGAGATGCCGTCGACGTGCCGGATCTCGCCGAAGTCCCTCTCCCGGAACCGGAACAGGATGGCGCCGTAGACCTTCGTGTTGCCACCCACGTAGTAGTGCTGCTTCGGGGTGAAGGTCTTGCCGGTCTCGGCGTCGGTCCACTTGCCGGAGTTGGTGTAGCGCTTGTCGATCCAGACGGCCTTCGAGTCCCAGTTCTCCGGCTCGCGGGGCATCCAGTCGCCGCGCTCCAGCAGCAGGACTCGCTTGCCCGTCGGGGCGAGCGCGTGGGTCAGGGTCCCGCCGCCGGCACCAGAGCCGATGACGATGACGTCGTAGTGGTCAGTAGGCATGGTGGTCCCCTCGGACAGGGTCGAGGTCGATTGACGGGTCAGACGATGGCCAGGGGCGCGACCCACGCGCCGGTGGCGCCGCGCAGCTTCGCGTGCGCGATGA